>JBJEND010000001.1:0-22918 GCA_051880015.1 Butyrivibrio sp.
TAGAGCAGAGGACTGAAAATCCTCGTGTCACTGGTTCGATTCCGGTTCTGGGCACTTTTTATTTGTACAAAGGCTGTAGAGTATTCATATAAACGCTACAGTCTTTTTTTAAACCTAAAAACCGATATTGCATAACTTATACTGTAGGTGATAACATATAGATGATAAATAGGTGAGGTGATAGCGATGTACGATTTTTCCCAAAATCAATGGGGTCTGGTTTTAGCAGGAGGCGGCGGAAAAGGTGCATATCAGGCAGGCGTATTTAAGGCATTGGAAGAGAAAGGTATTTCCGAATATATAACGGGGGTATCCGGGGCAAGTGTAGGTGCTTTGAACCTTGTACTGTTTGAAAGCGGTGATATAAATATGACTGAAACTGTCTGGGGAGACATAAGTCCCGAACAGTTTTTAGAAGTTGATCCTCTAATGATTGACTTTAAAGAAGGATTTGTATCAAGGGAAGGCCTTCTAAATATTATAGACAATTATATTAATCTTGAAGAAATCAGGATGAGTGAGCGAAGACTCTATGTTGCGGTTACCGAATTTGATGAGAACGGTGAAGGCGAGGGAAAGGCAAGATATTTTTCATTAAATTACCGCCCGGTAAAGGAAATAAAAGACATATTACTGGCTTCTTCTGCTTTGCCCGTAATATATTCTCCTGTGGAAATCGAAGGTAAAAAATACAGGGATGGAGGATTAAAGGATAATCTTCCCATAGGGCCGTTGTATGCAGAAGGAATCAGAAATTTTATTGTGGTAGGATTATCAACAGAAACCAAAATTAATTATGATAAATATCCCGGAGCACAGTTCCTTTTTATAAAACCCCGCAGAAGTATAGGTGATTTCTGGGACGGAACCCTGGATTTTTCTTCAAAGGGTGCCAGAATCAGAATGGAACTGGGTTACATTGATGCAATAAGAGAAATAGAATTTTACGGCAGAAATGACGGGGAAGCTACAGAAGAATATAAGCTCCAGGAGATTACGGATTACAAAAAACTTGAATATAAGTTCAGACAGATGAGTCTGGAAGAAAACATAGACGGACATATGGATGATTTGAAGCGTCTTATGGATAAATATAAATAATCGGAGATATAATGGGAGAACTGACTGACAAATTAACAGAATATAACAGTGAAAAAATATATCCCTTTCATATGCCCGGGCATAAGAGAAATATAAATTGCTGCATTAATCCATACAGATATGATATAACGGAAATCACCGGATTTGACAATTTGGAAGACCCCAGGGACATTCTTAAAGGATTGGAGAGAAGAATTGCTGCTTTATACGGATGTGATGAAGCCTATATAAGTGTAAACGGCAGTACGTCATGTATACTTGCGGCGGTTTCAGCAGTATTTAATCCCGGTGATACAATACTCATGGGGAGAAACAGCCATAAATCCGCATATAATGCAGCATATATAAGACAGCTTAAGGCAGAGTATCTTTTCCCCGAAACAGATGATAAACTGGGGATAAGTCTTCCGGTTTTGCCGGAGCAAGTGGAAAATATACTGGCAGAGAAACCAAAAATAAAAGCAGTATACATTACTTCCCCTACTTATGAAGGAATAATATCAGATATTAGAAAAATTGCAGACATATGTCATAGGCAGGGAGCTGTTTTAATTGTGGATGCGGCCCACGGGGCACATCTTGGCATTATGGGCAATGCACTTTCCAATCCCGTAAATCTTGGTGCCGATATTACGGTAATGAGCCTTCATAAAACACTGCCTGCGCCTACACAGACTGCTGTTTTGTGCTTTAACAGGGGAATTGCAGAGGGTAAAAGACTGCGTAGGTTCATAAATATATATAACAGTTCCAGTCCGTCATATTTACTAATGTGCGGAATTGAAAAATGTCTTGATATGATTGAGTCAGACAGAGATTTATTCAGCAGATATTACATAAATCTGTCAGGTTTCAGACGCAAATGCAGGGAACTTAATAACTTGCAGTTATTTAGCCCCCAATGCAGTTATGACGAAGGTAAAATAGTGATAGGAACGGCCGGAACAGGTTTAAGCGGACAGGAACTTAAGGATTTACTCAGGGATAAATATAATTTAGAACTGGAAATGTCACAAAGCAATTATGCTCTTGCCATGACTTCGGTTATGGATACGGAAGAGAGTTTTATCCGCCTGTACAATGCCCTGAAGGAAACGGACGCCGCCATTACACAGGATGAAAGACGGGAAAATGGCTCAATACAGAGTATATCCCGGGAGTTTTCAAAAAAGTATGAGATATATCAGGCAGATATACTTCCAAAAGAAATGTGTGACATAGAGGATTCAGCCGGCAGAATATGCGGAGATTTTTTGTACATATATCCACCCGGGATACCGTGGCTGGTTCCCGGAGAAATAATTACCAAAGAAGCTGTTTATACCATAGTGCATTACGGAAAACAGGGATTTGATATAAGAGGATTAAAAAATAATAAAATACAGGTAATCGAAGGAAATTAAAATGGCAAAAATATACGTTATTATGGGAAAAAGTTCATCCGGCAAGGATACAATATATTCAAGACTATGCAATATGCCAAAGCTTAATCTGAATACCATAACCCTGTATACTACCAGACCCAAAAGGGATGGAGAAGAAGAAGGAAGAGAATACTATTTTACTGATGAAAATACAGTTGATATTTTTAACAGAGAAGGCAGAATAGTGGAGCTGAGAGCTTATAATACTGTTTACGGTGTATGGAAATATTTTACAGCCGATGACGGACAGGTGGATTTAAAAAGCAATAAAAAGTATATTATTATTGCTACTTTGGAGGCATATGAAAAATATATTAAGTATTACGGAAAAGAAAACGTTGTACCGATATATATAGAAGTAGACGACAAAACAAGGATTCACAGGGCACTGGAACGGGAGGACAGTCAGGCAGTACCTAAATATGCGGAAATGTGCAGAAGATTTCTGGCAGATGAAAATGATTTCTCCCGGGACAAAATAGTTAATGCAGGTATTTGTAAAACATACAATAATCTTAATCTTGAGGAATGTATTTCCTGTATAGTACAGGATATTATGAATTCGTAAATACTGGTCATAAAAACATATTTATGGTATACTTAAGAGTAGTCACTGATAAGGAGGGGCAGTATGTCAATTAAAGTTAATGAAATTTCTAATTCAGCACCGGTTGAAGTTAAAAATACTGCTCAGCCCACAACAGAAAATTTTAAGTTTATGCTGGTGAGTAACATTGAAGAAAAAGAACTTCAGGAAAGACTGGGTTCTTTAATGGAACAGATTACAGAGCAGGGGGATAAGCTTTCCAAGCATATGGATATCAGGGACATGAAGAAGTACCGGACCCTCGTTAAGGATTTCATGAATGAAGTGGTGAACCGGTCCCATGAATTTTCCAGAGAAAATTTTCTGGACAGAAGAGGAAGACACAGAGTTTACGGAATTGTCCGTCTTGTGGATAAGAATCTGGATGAATTGGCACAGGAACTGGTCAAGGATGAGAAAGATAACCTTTCAGTATTAAATAAAGTAGGAGAGATTAAAGGACTTCTGCTGGATATTATTGCATAGAATCAGGAGCTTTATATGTCAGAATACAGTAAAATTTTAGGACATGAAAATATAATAAGTCAGTTACAGAATGCAATAAAATTTGATAAGGTAAGCCATGCTTATATTTTTAACGGTGAGGATGGTTCGGGTAAGAATATGCTGGCTAATGCCTTTGCAGAGGCACTGTTGTGTGAAAAAGGCGATGTACAGGGATGTGGGACATGTCATTTCTGCAGGCAGACTGCTTCCGGCAATAATCCGGATTTAATAAGAATCAATCATGAAAAGCCTGCCAGCATAGGTGTTGAGGATGTAAGGGAGCAGCTTGTTGAGGATATTATGATTAAGCCGTATAATGGCAGATATAAGGTCTATATTATAGATGAAGCGGAGAAACTTACGGTACAGGCTCAGAATGCGATTTTAAAAACCGTTGAGGAGCCTCCAAAGTACAGTGTTATTATTTTTCTGACCAATAATGCAGAGGTTTTTCTTCCCACAATTCTGTCCCGCTGTATTGTTTATAATTTAAGGCCTTTAAGAGAAAGTACTATTATGGAATATTTGATTTCCCAATATAAGATTCCGGAGTATGAAGCCAAGATATGCGCTTCTTATTCCCAGGGAAGGCTGGGAAAGGCAATTCGCTTGGCAACCTCGGAGGATTTTTCCGAAATCAAGAATGAGGCTCTGAAATTAGTAAAAAATATATATTCCTATGATATTGGGGATTTGATGGATGCCATAAAGAAAATTACCGAATATAAAATTTCAATTACGGAATATATTGATTTGCTGGAAATGTGGTACAGGGATGTTCTTTTGTTTAAGGTTACAAAAGACCCCAATAATCTGATTTTTGCGGATGAGATTAATGCAATCAGAAAACAGGCAAGCAAAAGCTCTTATGAGGGACTTGAAAATATCCAGCACGGGCTTGAGGCGGCCAAAGCAAGGCTGAAGGCTAATGTTAATTTTGAACTTGCTATAGAATTAATGTTATTGAATATTAAGGAGAACTAGAATGATAAAAGTAATAGGAGTCAGATTCAGACAGGCCGGAAAAGTATACTATTTTGACCCTTTGGATATGAAAATTGAAAAAGGTCAGCATGTAATTGTGGAAACGGCCAGAGGAATAGAATATGGTAATGTTGTACTGGGCATAAGAGAGGTGGAGGATGATAAGGTGGTTCTGCCCCTTAAGCCGGTAATCCGTGTTGCCAATGCGGAAGATGATGAGAGAGAAGCGGCGAACCGTATCAAGGAAAAGGATGCGTTTAAAATATGTCTTGAGAAAATTTCCAAGCACGGGCTTGACATGAAGCTTATAGATGCAGAGTATACCTTTGATAACAATAAAGTACTGTTTTACTTTACGGCAGACGGAAGAATTGACTTTCGAGAGCTGGTAAAGGATCTGGCAGCAGTATTCCGTACCCGTATAGAGCTGCGCCAGATTGGAGTAAGGGATGAAACAAAAATCCGGGGTGGTCTCGGCATATGCGGCAGAGTTTTATGCTGTAATTCATATCTTTCAGAATTTGCACCTGTATCAATTAAAATGGCAAAGGAACAGAATCTTTCCCTTAATCCTACCAAAATATCCGGTGTGTGCGGAAGACTTATGTGTTGTCTTAAGAATGAGCAGGATACCTATGAATATCTTAACAGTAAACTGCCACAGGAAGGGGACAGAGTAACTACATTTGACGGTTTATCCGGTGAGGTTCACAGTGTAAATGTGCTCCGTCAGCAGGTTAAAGTAATCGTTACTGTGGGTAAGGATGAAAAAGAAATCAGGGACTATAAAGTATCTGAAATCAAATTTAAGCCCAGCAGAAGAAGAAATATTACCAAGGATGACCTTTCAGATGCGGAAATCAGGGCATTAGAGGATCTGGAACGTAAGGAAGGAAAATCAAAATTAGATGACAATTAATTTAAATCCCGATGAAAGACTGGATGATTTACAGAGGAACGGATATAAGCTTATTCAGAATACCAAAATATTCTGTTTTGGCATGGATGCCGTTCTTTTGTGTGCTTTTGCTTCAGTTGGCAGAGGCGACACAGTTCTGGATTTGGGAACAGGAAATGGTGTTATACCTATTCTGTTAAAAGGCAGGACCGAAGGAAGTCATTTTACCGGCCTTGAAATACAGGATATTAACGTGGATATGGCAAAACGAAGCGTTGCATATAACGGAATAGAGGAATATGTGGACATAGTCCGTGGGGATATTAAGATGGCTTCTGCAATTTTTGGAGGAGCTTCTTTTGATGTTGTTACAACAAATCCACCTTACATGAACGAAAATCACGGGCTTCAAAACCCGGAAAGTGCCAAAGCCATTGCCAGGCATGAGATACTATGCACCCTTGAGGATGTAATAAGGGAAGGTGCCAGGGTTCTTAAACCCCAGGGAAGATTCTGCATGGTACACAGGCCCCACAGGCTGACTGAGATTTTCGAACTTATGAGAAAATATCATGTTGAGCCTAAGAGGATGAGAATGGTGCATTCTTTTATTGATAAGGAGGCTACCATGGTACTTATTGAGGGTGTAAGGGGCGGTAAACCTATGTTAAAAACAGAGCGACCCTTAATCATATATAAAGAGCCGGGAAAATATACCGAAGAAATAATACGGTTATATGAGGATTAGAAAGGAAAAATAATGGATTCAAACCATGCAGGAAAGCTGTATCTATGTGCAACGCCCATAGGAAATCTTGAAGATATGCCGGTAAGGGGAATCAGGATTTTAAAAGAAGCGGATTTAATTGCAGCGGAGGATACCCGTAACAGCATTAAACTGCTTAATTATTTTGGCATTAAAACAGCAATGACCAGCTATCATGAATATAATAAAGTTGAAAAAGCTGCCGTAATTGTGGATAAAATACTTGCAGGACAGACGGTTGTGTTGATAACTGATGCGGGGACACCGGGCATTTCAGACCCGGGGGAGGAACTGGTAAAACAGTGTGTGGATGCAGGAATAGAGGTTTTGTCCATACCCGGTCCGGCGGCGTGTATTAATGCGCTTATAATTTCCGGTCTGCCCACCGGACGGTTCGTGTTTGAAGCATTCCTCCCGTATGACAAAAAAGAACGGGCATTTGTGCTTTCTGAATTGTCAAAGGAAACAAGAACCATAATTATATATGAAGCACCCCACAGACTTGTTAAAACACTTCAGGAGCTTTGCGAGGTACTGGGGGAACAACGAAGAATTGCAATATGTAAAGAACTTACCAAGAAGCATGAGAGTGTATACAGAAGCACTCTAAAAGAGGCTGTTTCCTACTATTCCGAAAATGAACCAAGAGGTGAATATGTATTGGTTATAGAGGGAATGGACCGGAAAGAGCTTTTAAAAGAACAGCAGGAGAGCTGGCTTAGTCTCACCGTTTGGGAACACATGGATTACTATATTAATAAGGGAATGGATAAGAAAGAAGCCATGAAAATGGTGGCAAAAGACAGAGGTGTTTCCAAAAGGGATATCTATAATCTGACACAGAAATAGATTAAATTTTAATAAACATATAAAGAAAAAATAAACTGCGCCAAAATAGTTGACTAATCAGTTTTTTGGCGCTATATTTATGCTTACATTCGAATTAACGCGAGTTCATCGCATTCAGGAATATCGGTATTCACCACATTTTTCAGTATTTTTTAATTAATAACCGGAGGTGGAGCATTATCAGAAATTCATCAGACATATCAAAGGATTCTCTGGAAAAGCTTGTAAAGCTTTCAGGAGATAAAATAGTTACGGGCTATATCAGGTTCAGGAAAATAAAGCGCGTAGACGGATATAAAAAGGCAAAGGAAAGAGCCTCCCACCATCTTTCAAAGATACAGAAAGGCAGGCTGTTACCGGATGGAACGTATGCAGTAATAGTGAGATTCCGTATTATTTTTCTAATACTTCCCCTAATATTGACGGCACTGTTTTTTTTACTTTACAACCTTAATTTCAAAGGTTCAGAGAAAACAGTACCTGTTCCCACCGAGACACCCACAATAAGGGATGATGGGGAATATACGGGATTCTATATAAGCGTACCGGGTATGGTCAGGGCAGAAATTTCCCGTTCCCATCCTGAAATACCGGTATATAATCCCGGAGAAAACACCTGTGCCTTGATATATGAGGTATATAATTCGGGGGAAAGAATAGGAGGAAGCGGCCTGGTTATGCCGGGGACAGAGGGCCTCATAGGTATTGAAAGGATACCCGGGCCGGGGGAGTATCGGGTCAGAATTGTTACAACCGGATATTCTGTTGACGGAAAAATTATGTATAATTCAGTATCACAAAATGTAGATTTAATTGTTATTTAGAATAGGAGGAACTATATGAAAAAGATGATTTTAACAATATTACTGTCAATATTTTTTATATTTGGAATAAGCATGAGGGTTGACGCAGACACTCTGGATGCAGACGGAGAAACAGCAAGAGTGCCGGTTAAATATACCGTGGACAACACCGAATTTGTCATATGTATTCCGGGAGAGATTGCCGCAGATACTGATAGCAGTGCTTTTATAATTACTGCTGATAAAATGAATCTGAGACCGGATGAGGAGGTTATTGTAAGAATATCCCAAGGCTGTGATGAAGAGGGAAGAATTACTCTTGTACGCCAGAATGATTCTTCGGGTAATCCTGCACAATTAACTACGGTTCTTACAACAGGGGATAAAAATATAGCTGAAAATAACTATATTGTAGGTTATTTTAAGGACAGTGATGACAGCACGAAAAATACCGTAGGTTATATAAATATGAGCGGACTTAAAACAGATGAATATACCAAGGCAGGGGATTATCTTGCAGTTATTGAATTTCAGGTAGAACTAAGAAGGTGCGGTAATGAATAAGCTAAAAATAGTTTTAATGGGAATAGGTATGCTGTTAATGATTCCCTTTCAGACAAGTGCGGCATCCATATGGACCGGTAACGGTGTATATAAGGAGGATATGATAGGGTATAACTGGGGAGTTACCAGTGACATAATTGCAAAAGAAGCAAATCCCGGCAGAGTATATCCAATAGAGGACTTGTCCACGTATTCAGCATACATAACCAATATAGATACACTGGTGGGAAATAACATAAAGGACGGATTCTATTGGTATAATAAATCCCGTATTGCTTATGTAAAACTCATTAAGGTAAATCCGGGACAGGAAGTGTCATTTCTTTTTTCAAAGGAACGTTATGTATATTGTGCAGAATACAGCAGTGATTTTACATTGGTTAATTACGGGAAATGGATGACAACGGGGGATAAAGTTAAAATGTCTTCCAAAACGCAATGGATTATGGTAGTTTTCCGTAATCCCCAGGGAACTTTGGAGGACGGTTCCGGTACGGATGTGGATATATCCGTGAATGACATAAGTTCTCTGTCCCTCAAATATATAATTCTTGAACCTTTTCGGTATACTTTTAAACTTAACGGAGGATATTTTAATGGAAGCACGGAAGCATTTACGCTGGAGCGTCTGGGGGTATCGCAAATGAAATTACCTTTACCTTCAAAAGAGGGATATATATTTGAGGGCTGGAAAGCTTCTGACGGAAAAATATATAAGTCAAGCCTGCCTGTTGAATATAATAAAGCTCTTTTTGCGGATACTTCTCTGGAGGCGGTATGGACTGAAATCAAACCTTCCGGAATTACTTTAGACAGGGAAACAATTATTCTGGAGCAGAATGCAGGGGATGTGGTAAAACTTACTGCTAAAGTGATGCCGGCAAATGCCCTTGACCAATCCATACGCTGGTACAGCAGCGATGAAGAAACCGCAACGGTGGATTCGGAAGGTAAAATAACAGCCGGCAGGCCGGGGAAAACGGTAATTACGGCAGAGACATCCAATGGCTTGAAAAGCAGTTGTATTGTATATGTTATGGGATTTGAAATAAAAATACCAACCCTGTGTACTCCGGATGAGAAATATGAAATCAATGTGAATGTTTTTTATAACGGAGAACCGGGGATGAACGGGCGAAAAAGAATTCTGCTGGAAACGGAGGATAAAATACAGCTTGTACGGGTAGGGGATGAAAATACCACTTATGATGTTCTGGCAGAATCTTCGGTAGAATATAACGGTTCATTTAAAGATGTACAAAGAGGAGGTTACATTGTGGATACTTGTGATTCGGTAACAGTATATTACCGTCTTACCCCTGAGGAAAGCATAAAAAAAGCCGGAGATTATGAAGGCAACGTTACCTTCACAGTCTCCGTACTGTAAATTCTGTTATCTTGCAAAAAGAAGAGCAAGTGATATAACCACCTGAACAATGGAGAAACGGAATACAACCTGGGTATCGGACCAGCCTTTACTCTTTCTCATATGGTCATGAATGGGAGTTCTTGTATTGGCCAGTATCTTAATCTTGAAAAATCTCAGTAAAAATACTTTTACCAGACCTAATCCGCCGTCAATAATTATTACAAAAGCCGCAGGAATGAAAAGCAGTGGACTGCCTGTTTTAAGGGAAATCAACGCCAGAAAAAACCCGATTGCCCTTGAACCGGCATCCCCCATCAACAGTCGGCTTGGAGATGCGTTAAACCACAGATATCCTAAAAGACACACACCGAATAAAAGAATCAGATGCTTTACGGAAGGATCGATTCCCTTTATCTGACAGATTCCGTACAAAGTTATGAGAGAAATAATAGACAGAGTTCCGCATAAACCATCAACTCCGTCTGAACAGTTGGTAACATTAATGCTTGCCCAGATAAGAATAACCGCAAGTATTACAAATAAAACAGGGTGAAGCGTTAAGCTTATACTGTCAGAATAAAACAGTTGAATAGTTGTTCCGTTATAACATACATATGTTATTGCACAGGCAATGGCCAGTACCAGATCAATAATTGCTTTTTTGTACTCTCCCCAGGGAGAATTGGAGCGGTCATCCAGATATCCGCTTAACATTGCGGCTATTACCAACAGAATATATATAAGCAGCTCGTTGGAATGGGGAACAAATAATACTGAGCAGGCAGCAAATATAAGAACAAATATTATTCCCGCGCCTCTGGGTTTACCCTCGGATTTATTGCCGTTAATGGCAAATGCCCTTCCCTGATCCCGTGGGAGAGTGTTTTTACACAGGTTTATTGCAATACAGGTAGCAGCAAATGCCAGAAGAATACTAATAAATGTAACCTCATTTATGTAGGCATTGTCCAATAATTTGAAAATCATATAAGTCCGGCCTTTCTGTAAAAAATTTATTTATATAGTGACAACTACATACGAGATTATAGCACAACCATATGGAAATATGCAAAGGAATGTGATATAATTATTTAATCAATAACGTGAATTGGAGATGCCTATGGAAAAAAATGATGTTTTTATTACAGAAAATGACAGTTATCTCTTCGGAAAGGGAACTCATTATGAGATTTATGAAAAAATGGGGGCACATAAAGCCGTAAAAGACGGCAAAGAAGGTGTATACTTTGCAGTCTGGGCCCCTAATGCACAGGTGGTAAGTGTAGTAGGTGATTTCAACAACTGGTGCGGATACGGATATGAAATGACCAGATTGGGAGATTCAGGTATTTTTGAACTTTTTGTAGAGGAAGCAAGGGTAGGTTCAAGGTACAAATATCACATTACTTCCAAGAACGGAACCATGCATTTTAAATCAGACCCGTATGCAAACTATTCGGAATTAAGACCTGCCAATGCTTCGGTGGTGGCAGATCTCAATCAGTTTGAATGGACTGATGATGAATGGCTTGCCAAGATGTCATCAGGGGAGCCGTGGAAGAAACCTATGGCAATTTATGAAGTACACATAGGTTCGTGGAAGAAAAAGGATGATGGTACATATGACGGATTCCTTAATTACCGGGAATGTGCACATCAACTGGCAGAGTACATGCTGTATATGGGATATACACATGTTGAACTTATGGGTATTGCGGAGCATCCTTTTGACGGTTCATGGGGATATCAGGTAACCGGTTATTATGCACCCACATCCAGATACGGAACACCGGATGATTTCATGTACTTTGTTGATTATATGCATTCAAAAGGCCTGGGAGTAATACTTGACTGGGTTCCTGCCCATTTTCCAAGGGATGAACACGGACTTGCTAATTTTGACGGAACTCCTACATATGAATATGCGGACCCACGAAAGGGAGAGCATCCTGACTGGGGAACCAAGGTATTTGATTATGGCAGAAATCAGGTAGTAAACTTCCTTATTGCCAATGCTTTATACTGGGTAGAAAAATTCCATGTGGACGGTCTCCGTGTAGATGCAGTTGCATCCATGCTTTATCTGGATTACGGCAGACGTGACGGACAGTGGGTAGCTAATAAATACGGCGGAAACGGTAATCTTGAAGCCATGGAATTTTTCCGTCACCTGAACAGTATTATGAAACAGCGTAATCCAAGGGCGATTACAATCGCAGAAGAGTCAACGGCATGGCCGGGTGTTACGGCAGATCCCAAGGACAGCGGACTTGGATTTACCTTTAAGTGGAATATGGGATGGATGCATGATTTCCTTGAGTATATGAAGCTGGATCCCTATTTCCGTAAAGACAACCATTACAAGCTTACCTTTGCAATGACTTATGCTTACAGTGAGAATTTTATCCTTGTATTATCCCATGATGAGGTAGTTCATCTGAAGTGTTCAATGATTAATAAGATGCCGGGAATTTATGAAGACAAATTTTCCAATCTTAAGGTGGGATACACATATATGATGGGTCACCCCGGTAAGAAATTACTGTTTATGGGACAGGATTTTGCCCAGTGGTCAGAATGGAGCGAGAGCAAATCACTTGACTGGCATCTGATTGACGAACCTCTTCACAGAGATTTAAATAATTATCTCAGGGAACTTCTTAAAATATATAACGAATATGAAGCCTGCACCACACTGGATCAGTATCCGGATGGCTTCAGATGGATTAATGCGGATGATATTTTCAGAAGTATATACAGCTTTATGAGGTTCTCACCAACGGGAAAGGACAGTCTCGTATATATCTGTAACTTTACTCCTGTGGCAAGAGAGGACTACAGAGTGGGCGTGCCATGTGCCGGGGAATATACTTTGATTCTTGATGAGAAATTAAATTCCGGAAAAGTATTTACTGCAGAGAAATCCGAATGTGACAATCAGCCATATTCCTTTGCATTCCCGTTACCTGCTTACGGAACGGCTGTTTTGAAATTTAACTACAAGAAGCCGCGTAAAAAATCTGCGGCCAAAACACCCAAGGCAGTTAAAGCCGTTTCGGAGAAAAATTCCTCCAAGGATAAATAAATTTAATATTTAAGCCGAAATATACCTGTGTATAGAAATATATGCAGGTATTTTTTTGGGAAGTGGTGAAATATATGAAGATAGACGGACTTGGAACGCAGGGATATACAGTAGATAAGGCAGCAGAAACCATGAATAAAGTCGTACAGGGAAAGAGTTTATCCGACGCGGTTTCTTTTGGCAGCAGTGTAATGGGATTTCTTGGAGAATCCACGGAGAATTTTTCCATATTGGGAAATGCCCCGCAAACCATAGAAGCGCTTAAGGAGCAGGCCACGATTCTGAAAGATAATCTTAATGCGGTATTCAATAAGATGGATACAGGCACAATCGTTAAAATGGACGAAGACGGAGTAGATATAAATAATACTGATTCCAAAGAACTTGTAACTGTGGTGGAACAAATTCAGATTAAGCTGGCAATGTACTGTGATGATTTTGAAGCAACCGTAGATATTGATGCAGAAGCAGTTACGGAAGTATTGGGACAGGGAGCTGTTGCATACAGCATTTCCGAAAAACTGTCACAAAAAGGCATTACCCCTACTAAAGAGAATGTATCAGAAGTAATGGATGCACTGGATACGGCTTCCAAGCTGGAGAAGAAACCTTCTGACGGAACAAAAGCATATTTACTGAAAAACGGAATAAGTCCGTCAATCCAAAATATGTATATTGCAGGACATGCCGGAACAGCAAACTGCACAGGCAAGGAGCTTACTGGGGGAGAATGGGAGGATATCAAATTACAGGTAGACAGAATAATAACCAAAAGCGGTCTGGAACTTAATGAAAAAAACTCCCAAAACGGAAAATGGCTTGTAGAGCATAATATACCCGTAACGGAGGAAAATCTTATAAAGCTTTCTGACATGGATAAAATAGAAAATGAACTGACTACGGATAAAATCGTGGACAGAATTATTGCTACAGTGATTGAGGGACAAAGTGCAGTGTCCGCACTTGTAACAGGGGAAATGCTTCCATGGGAGGAAACTGCCGCTGCAATTAAGACTTTAGAAACTGTTGAACCGGGCAATATAATGGCATGGATGTATTCCGGCAGGGAATATAATCTGGAAGGCTTGAAGGAAACTCTGGAATTGAGAGAAGAAGCCCAACCGGATTACAGGGATAGAGGATTTATACGGGCTTCAAGGGAATTGCAGGAAATCCGTCTCATGATGACTATTGAAGCAGGACGTATGCTGGAGCGCAGCGGTATAGATATTAACACAACAGAAATTTCCCGGTTAGTGGAAGAGCTGCGTAAAACTGAGCTGGAAATATGCAACAGAAATATTACGGATAAGAGTGCTGCATATGCGCCGGAGGAGCTTAAAGAGGCCAATAGGGCGGTTCTTTCATTTATGAACCTCAAAACAGCACCAAGTGCAGTTCTGGGCAGTGTGATTAAATCAAAGGAAGAGGTTAATGCCGTAAATCTTACAGCCCATGCTCCTTCCGTACATAATTCATATGTAAAAGCCGGGGAAGCATATGAAGCATTAAGTACAGAAATACGAAGAGATTTAGGCGACAACATTTCTAAGGCAGTAAAGGCAAGTACAGAAACACTGCTTTCCGATATGGGTTACGAGAATAATGATGCCAACAAAAGAGCTGTAAGAATTCTTGCATATAATGAAATGGAAATAACAGCGGAGAATATTGATAAAGTTAAGCTTATGGATATCTCTGTAAATACTCTTTTTGACAGACTTACACCGGAAAAGACCCTCAATATGATACGAGAGGGAATAAATCCGCTGGAGACCGAAGTGGATATTCTCAGTGAATATCTTCTGGCGCAGGATGCACCGTCAAGGCCAAAGGAAGAAAAATACAGTGAGTTCCTTTACCGCCTGGACAAAAAGGGAGATATATCGCCGGAAGAAAGGGAACAATTCATCGGAATATATGCTCTTGCCCACAAATTTCAGAAAGATGACTTAAATGTCATAGGTTCTCTTATTAATCAGGGACTTGAACTTAATATGGGTAATTTACTTACCGCTTTTTACAGCAGCAGGGATAAGGGTATGGAGCTTGCAGCAGACGATGAATCCGTTGTGGTAAAGGGTAAGGATAAAGTATCGTATTATAAAAATCTGTTTGCAAAGGCGGCAGATAAAATTACTCCTGATAAACTGGATAAATTGGGGAGCAACATTGATACCATGTCTGTGGAAGCCTTTACAGACAATATTATTGAAGATACCCGGGAGGATGCTTACCCTTATGAGAAAATTCTTGAAAATTTCAGGGAAGCAGCTAATATGCCGGATGAAGTATATAAATTTATCACTTCCAACAATATACCTGCATTTTTAAATAATATTCTGGGTGCAAAGGAGTTTTTACAGGATGAAGATAAGACCTTCAGGGATTATGAAAAGTTGTCAGGAGACGGTGAATATCAGGATAAAATCCTGGCATCCCTGGATAATAAGGATGAACTTTTAAAAGAATATGAAAATATAACAGCCGAGACAAAGGAACTTATAGAAAAAGCCACCTATACGGAAACATCTTATATAGATATGGAAACCCTGAGAATGTTTGGTAACAGGGTTAATCTGGTTCAGACGCTTGCAAGGCAGAATCATTTCTGCATTCCGTATAAAGAAGACGGAAAAAAAGGGTTTATCCATTTAAAGGTGAGCGAAGGCGGAAATGAAAAGGGCATTTTTAATATAGCATTTCATAGCCGGTCGGGAGGAAAAATAACTGTGGAGGGCAAGGTCCGGGCAGACGGGATAAAAGCTTCAATAATGTGCAGTGACGGGTCTGATATACAGCAATACAAAAATAAAACGGATATAATCCGTGAGGAACTGCTCTCTAAGGGTTTTGAGGATGTCCGGATATCGGTAAACGAGGTAAAAGAGCAGCCGGAGGGGAATATAAAGGTTATGGAAAACGTATCCACTGCCAATATTTTCAGGGCGGCCAAAATATTTATTGTTAATCTCACTAATTAATGAAAAATTTCTGCCGATATAATTAACAGAGTTACTTACAAATATAAGAAAGCGGTGACGTAAATGAGAGTAAATTGTAATATTTCAGCCATGGTTGCAAATACACAGTTAGGAAAAACAGAGACTGCATTGGACAGAGCTATAGAGAGACTGTCATCAGGACTACGAATAAATAAAGCAGAGGATGATGCGGCGGGAATGGCAATTTCCAAAAAGATGCACACCCAGATTAAGGCTTTGGAGCAGGCAAACCGCAATGCTTCAGATGGTATTTCAGTTGTACAGACAGCGGAATCCGCACTGGCAGAAATCGAAAATATGCTTCAGAGAATGAGAGAACTGGCAGTTCAGGGTGCAGATGATACATACAGCGCAGAAGACAAAACAGCAATTCAGGCTGAAATTAACCAGCTTGTTTCAGAAGTGGACAGAATAGCAACGGATACGGAATTTAACAGTATGCCTCTTTTAGACGGAACCTTAAGCAGAAGAGCATATGCAGATGTCAACAATGTATATATGATAGATATGTCAGATTCCATTGTTTCCGGTGAATACAGTTTTTCCGTTGATACTGCGGCAACCAGAGCAAGTCTTACTGTTTCGGAATTTACGGGAACAATAACCGAAGAAGAAGCAGGAATAATGACAATAAACGGAGCCCAGGTAATAATAGAGGCCGGACAGGATTTCGACACGGTATATCAGAATATAATTGATGTGTGTAACGGTGCCGGTGCAACTGTAGAGAATGGTGCGGCAGGAACTTTTGAAATTAAAAACAGACTTTACGGCAGCAGGGAAGAAATAAGCATTAAATTCAGAAATGAAAAACTTGCCCAGAAATTTAATATGGCAGAGAATAATGTGGCAGCAGGAGAAGACTGTACAGTTACCCTCAAGAATGGTTTTTCCGCAACTGCTGCGGCAACAGCCGATGGTGGCATAATTACCATTAAGGATGTAAATGATTTTGAAATGGTAATAGAGGTTCCCGGTGACAGTACAATTACGGAATGCACTATGAAAGTTACGGAAATGGGTATAATGGATATACAGGTTGGAGCTAATGAGGGACAGCAGATGAAGATAGATATACCGAAAGTAAGCTCCCATATTCTGGGTATAGACGCATTGGTTGTAACAACTCCTGAAGGTGCGGGAATAGCCATAAGTAAAATAGATGATGCCATTACGGAAATTTCTTCCATACGTTCAATGCTGGGTGCATATCAGAACCGACTTGAAAATTCTGTTGAGAGTTTGAACTCTTATTCAGAAAACATCACATCTGCACTTTCCAGAATAGAGGACTGTGACATGGCGGAGGAAATGACCAACTATTCTGCCCAGAATGTTATTTCACAGGCAGCGACATCAGTACTGGCACAGGCCAACGAAAGACCTCAGAGTATATTACAACTGCTGCAGTAGGAGGAAACTAAGTGACAAAACAGGAAATAAACGATTACGGAGTAAGAATTTCACACGCATCCAGAACAGAATTGATTGTTATTATGTACGAAATGGCAGTTAAATATATTGATGATGGTGTAAAAGAGCTGGAAGCAGGAAATGTTGAACTGTACCGTGTTAATATAAAAAGGGCAAAGGCTGTAATTAATGAACTCACATCCGTACTGGATATGAGACAGCCGGTTTCCCATGAACTGAGAAATATATATATTTTTATAAACAATGTTTTTGTCAGGGCAGACATCCGCAAAGAGACAGAAGAGCTCTTAAGGGTGAGAGGAATGCTTGTACGCCTTAAAGAGGCCTTTACAGAAGTTAGTAAAACAGACGAGTCCGGTCCGGTAATGCAAAATACCCAGCAGTTATATGCAGGGCTTACATATTCCAGGTCTTCCTTGAATGAAGAAATGTACTCTGATATAAACAGAGGATATAAGGCTTAGAACTCATTCTCTGCGATTTCACATAACACGGCTATATTTGCTTCTTTAGCCCGCTCAAGCAAAAATTTATATCTTTTTTGAACTGAATTGACCTGATATATACATGAATCTATCAGGTCAGGGTCAGTTACGTTTTCAAAATTGGAATAAGCCACCGCAAGAGCGTTTCTGGTTTCCAGCAGCTCTGAAACAAGATATTTTTCTTCGTAACTGATAAACTCCTTTTTTTTCTTCATAACTGGTCAAATCCTTTCTGTGTTGTAAGAAGTATTGTCATTAAAAAGAAATTATATTCAAAAATATTCCATTTTTTCTAAATTTATGTCAGAAAAAACATCTTCCAAAATTAATCTCCATATTTATTGACAGAAAACAAAAAAGCGTTTAATGTTGAGTTTACACAAAATCTCTTTGTGTTTCTGAATTCAGAATTTCCGGAAATATGCTTTAACGGAGGTGGTATTAATTATAGGCATCGTTCTGGGAATTATCATCGGTACATCTTTTGTATTTGATTTATTCTATTACAGAATTCCCAATTTTATTATTGCCGCAGGATTTCTGATATGGTTTCCATATACATTATTATGTAAGGGATACATGGGAATCCTATATTCTTTCTGTGGGATTGCAGCAGCAGGCTCTGCCTTGTTTGCGATATATCTGGCAGGCGGAATAGGAGCCGGGGATGTCAAGCTTCTGTGTATGATTGTTTCATTTTTATCATTAAATGACGGCATCAGGTTAATTATTCTTATCTTTTTTATTGCCGGTTTTTTCGGAGTAATAAAAATAACAATGACGGCAGTTTACAGACTGTCGGGTTCAGGACATGCCACAACTGTAAATTCCATAAGATTTACAGGACCGGTTCTTCTGGGATATTTATTTATGCTGCTTTCAAAGGGAGGAATTTAATGAAAGAAAAAGTATGCTGTATATGTGACACGGATGAGAAATACGGATTGAGGCTGGCAGAATATATTAATAGTGAACACCTGCTTCCTTTCCATGTGGTCGTATATACTTCATGGGATGCTTTGGCAGGCCATTCGGACAGATATGATATTGAATTGCTGATAGTGGGAGTACCTGAAGAAGATCCGGTTATTGAGTCCCTTAATCCCGGAGTAGTGGTTTATCTGACGGATTGTATTGCACAGGAAGATGAAAACTGTATTTTCCGGTACCAGCCTGCAGACAGACTTGCCAAAAAAATTATGGCTTTTTTACCGGAATACGGATTTACCCGTATAACAAAGCGTAACAAAACCAATATATCATGTATATATTCTCCGGCGACCAAATGTTTTAAAACGACGTTATCAATTTGTCTTGCACTTAGATCATCCGTAAAGGGAAGAAGTCTGTTTATCAGTCTTGAACAGTTTGCCGGGTTAAGCGGACTGCTTTCCTCATCGGAAGGCGGACTGTCTGCAGCATTGTACTATTTTAAATCAGGACAGGGCAATGCGTTGGGCAAAATTATTTCGTGTACCGGACAGACTCAGGGATTCGATTATTTCTATCCCGTAACCTGCCCTGAGGATGCAGGTGAATTAACGGAAAAAGAACTCACAGAGTTCCTGAATCTTATAGCGGAAGGGGAAATATATGATTATATATGGATTGACACAGGTAATGTATACAGCAGTCCGTGGATATTAATGGATATATGCGACAGGGTAATCATGCCGGTTCCGTTGGATTACATGGGGCATAAGAAAATTATGGAGCTGGAAAATTACTTAATTATGTCAGGAAGGGAAGAACTGAAGGACAAAATCGAGAAAATAAGCATTCCCTATGAGGAAAGAATGGCAGGATATGAAATTACTTTTGACCGGATTAATCAATCCCAAATGATTCGTATTACGGATAAAATATTGGAGGGATATACGGATGAATGAATTTCAGTATATAAAAAATAAAGTCATGGAAGCCATTAATCCGGCAAAAGAAATCGGAGAAGAGGAAATTCTCAATGTAATTGACGGAGTATTTGTGCAGGAGTCAGATAATCTGTCATTAAGTGCATCCGAGAAAATCCGGTATAGAAGGCAGCTTTTTAATGATATTAAAAAGCTGGATATTTTACAGGAGTTAATCGACGATGAAAGCATAACCGAGATTATGGTGAATGGGTGGGATAAGATTTTCTATGAAAGGAAGGGCCATATAGAAAGGTGGGATAAGCATTTTGAATCCCCGAAGAATCTCACTGATATAGTTCAGCGTATTGCGGGAAATTCCAATAAAATAATAAACGAAGCAATCCCTATTTCAGATACAAGGCTTTCGGACGGTTCAAGAGTGAATATTGTTATGAATCCTGTTGCCATAGAGGGTCCTGTTATTACCATAAGGAAATTTTATAATACTCCTCTATCCATGGAAAAACTCATTGACATGGGCTCCATATCTGCTGAAGCAGCAGACTTTCTTAAAAATCTTGTTTTAGCCGGATATAATATTTTTATCAGCGGCGGTACCGGCTCCGGTAAAACCACATTTCTCAATGCGTTATCAAATTTCATCCCAAAACATGAGCGGGTAATTACAATAGAGGATTCTGCGGAGTTAAAGCTGACATCTGTGGATAATCTGGTAAGAATGGAGGCAAGAAAGGCAAATATAGAGGGCAAAAACGAAATAACCATACGAGATTTGATAAAATCTGCACTGCGTATGAGACCGGACAGGATAGTGGTAGGAGAGGTCAGGGGAAGTGAAGTAATAGATATGCTCACGGCCATGAATACCGGGCATGACGGATCCCTCTCTACCGGTCACGGAAACGGACCTGAGGATATGATGTTAAGACTGGAGACAATGTTTCTGATGGGAATGGAAATGCCGCTTTCTGCTATTCGAAGACAGATTGTATCAGCAATAGATGCAGTAGTGCATCTGGGCAGGTTAAGAGACGGAAGCCGAAAAATTCTCAGCATAAGTGAAATGGACGGAGCAGATGAAAAGGGCATTCATCTCAGGCATATATATAAATTTGCAGAGGAAGGGACAGATGAAAATAACAAAGTTAAAGGATATCTTAAGGCTACGGGAGAAGTTTTCCAAAACAGGGGCAAACTTAAAGCGGCAGGGATTGATTGTCAGGTTCATTGCTGAAGACATAGGAATGCTGCTTTTAATGGGTTATTTATTCTATAACAATGTCTGGGCCGGACTGATTTTTTTCCCCCACATATTTTTATATGTGAGAAGGAAGCTGAATAGACATGAGATAAAAAGGCAGGAAAAGCTGGCCGCTGAATTTAAAGACGGAATGCAATCAGTTGTATCGGCCCTTACGGCAGGATATTCTCTGGAAAACAGCTTTAGAGAGGCATTGGATGAATTAAGTCTTACATACGGAAAAAATACTGAAATTTACAAAGGATTTTCCCGTATTGTTCACAAGCTGAATCTGAATATTAACATTGAAGAAGCATTTGACGATTTTGCCGGGGAATGTCATGTTGAGGAAATAGACAGTTTTGCGGAAGTCCTGCGCTATGCCAAGAGAAACGGCGGTAATCTTATACAGATTATTAAAAATACCACATTCACCATTAGTGAAAAGATTGATGTGAAGCGGGAGATAAATACTATTATAAGTGCAAAACAGCTGGAACAGAATATTATGAATTATGTTCCCATCGGAATAATACTTTATATGCGTTTAACATCAGGAGATATGTTTGTTAAGGTGTATCAATCCGGTGCAGGAATTGCTCTTATGACAGTCTGTCTATGCATATATTTTGCCGCAAGACTTATAGCTGAAAAAATAGTAGATATACATATATGATGAGGAGAAAAATGAAATTTAACAAAAAAATATTAATACTCCCGGCTTCAGTTCTGATTATTGCAGTATTTTATAAATTATTATCTCCCGGTCAGGATAAAACCGTTGATAAGCTGCAAAGGCCCGGATATGGAGAACAGACGGATAATTATTCGCTGAAAGCCCTTTGTGATGGTGAAGAATACAGTATAGATATACCCGTGTCTCCGAGAAAAATACCCGAAGAGCAGCTTCAGACATATTTTGATGCGGCTTTTGAAGAAATATGCACACGGATGCCCGGAGAAAATGATTCTTTAAATAATGTTACCAAAGATTTGTTTTTTATGGATGAAATAAAAGAGTATGGGATACAGGCGGACTACACTACCGATAATTATTCGCTTATTAACTGTTTTGGTGAAGTAATGAACAAAGATGCGGATGCATCAGGAAGCGTATGTGAAATAACAGTAACCCTTGAATATGAGGATAAAATTCAAAGCTATTGCATTAATGCCGTGGTTTTTCCGCCGCAATACAGTGGGGATGAAGCATTTATTAATAATATTTCCGAAAAAATACAGCATAAGGATGCAGAATCCGGAGAAGATGAGTACCTCATTCTACCCAAAGAAATCAACGGCAAAGAACTGACATTTATTGAAGAAAGGGAAAGCAGGCTGCCAATAGTTATATGTCTGTTATTACTTCTGTTCCTTATATGGTATTACAGAAAATTCATAGTTAAAAGAAATCTGGAAAAAGCCAGGGAAACACAGCTTCAGTCAGATTATGCCGAAATTGTATCCAAGCTGTCACTGCTTATGGGTGCCGGCATGAATGGAGTCAATGCTCTTGGCAAAATAGCAGGAGATTATAAAATATCCGGTATGCGTGGAAAAAAGAATGAAAGATATGCTTATGAAGAAATTACTGCAACAGTTAACAGAATTGCATCCGGAATATCAGAACCTGAAGCATATGCTGCTTTTGGGCGGTCATGCAGGCTGCATTGCTATGTTAAACTTGGAAGTCTTATGGCCCAGAATGTAAAAAAAGGAGGGGAGGGATTTGCGGAAAGCTTAAGATGTGAAGCAACAGAGGCATTTATTGAGAGAAAAGCAATGGCGAGGCGGGCAGGTGAGGAGGCCGGAACCAAGCTGCTCCTTCCCATGGGAATGATGCTCTGTGTTGTATTGGCTGTGATTATAGTGCCGGCATTTATGTCATTTTAGGAGCTTCCTGTATAATTCAAATATAGGGAATTCCAAGAAAGAAGGTTGAGA
>JBJEND010000002.1:0-4541 GCA_051880015.1 Butyrivibrio sp.
AACAGTATTACAAGGCAGATATCCGGCAGTACCACAATTTCTGCCGCTTCATCAACAACAGTAAATATAACAACCAAATCCTCATCAGGATCCAGTACCACACCAATAAGCAGTTCCAGCACGACACCGCTTGCATCTTCCGGCAGCAGCTACGGAACAATCGAGAGGAACGGAACCACAATTACTATTTTGAACAGTTCCAGTACGACACCTGTAAATAGTTCAGCAACACCGATAGAACGCAACGGAGGGTATATTACAATATATCCATATCATCCGGAAAACAAAACTACATATGCTATTCTTGAGAATGACAAAACAGAATTGCCCGGTTCAGAGGAACTTAATTCCCAGGACGCATACTCATATGAGGAATCACGAAAGCTATTAGATACATTAAGAGAACAATACTATAATTATATATCAAGAGTATTCGATGCCATGGAAGCAAGCGGAGTTAAAATAACTGCAAGTACAGAAATCCCTATAGCGGAATTCAATGCCCCTAATGTTTCAGTAAAGCTGTATGCAGAATTATCCGGCAGCAGTACCGCCGAAACTACCCCAATGGAACTTGAAACGTCTATAAAGAATTTTATGGATGAGGAGTTTAATATTGATAAATTGATAGATGAGTTTTCGGTGACGTTTGCAGTAAATGAGGAGACTCAATTGACGGAAGGAAAAGAAAGATATATGTCGTTTAATTATGGAGGTACCAATATATCAATTAATATTTCTGATTTTGCGATGAAAAAAATTGGAATAAAAATTGAAAGAGAGATAGAGTTATCAGATGGATTAAATATATCAACCGGGGTGGAAATATCTATACAGTCTGATGAGGATTTTTACAACTATTTTTTAGAAACTGCGGCAGAAAGAAAAAATGAATATTATAGGGATGTAGCATATAAAAATATATTTGATTATAATCTTTTAGAATTATTTACATTGAATAGGGGGATTTTTGAGGGCAAAAGTATTTTTGCTGATTTGTTTGATATAAAAGTTGGAGAGAGTAATATAAATGAAAAGATAAAGAACAAACTAGAAGACAACATAAAAGAAAAGATAGAAGAAAATAAAGGGGAATAGAAAGATGACAAAGAGAAATAAAAAAATAATTATTTCGTTATTTTATTTTTTATTCTGTATATTCTTTTTTGCCTGCAAAAACAAAAATTCTGTTAGTCTAGATAATGCAACACTGGACAAGATATCTGCTCTAGAAAAAGAATACGGAATAACTTTTAATTATTGTAATGTTCCTCTGGAAGAAAAAGTGAATTTAGAATATTCATTGGCAAGTGATATTGGAGAGATAGAAGAAGCAGTCGATGCGGCGGAAGTGATTTTGGGCAGACTTCCCCAAAGATGGGCTAAAGATATTATGAATCCGGAGGTTTTGTTAGACCTATATCCTGAAATAGAAAACGTTAATATTGTATTGTGCGATGAACTGGAAAAAGAAATAGATGCATACGGAAATGAAATTGCACTTGGAGGAGAATTTGTTGCTTCAGATAGTACATTATATTTAATGGCAGATATTCATAATTTTGAACCTAAAATTTCATTAGCAGACACCTTAGTAAACAGGATTCTTAACAAGGCTGTATATGATGAAGAGTGTAGAGAAATTTTATTTAATCGAGAACAAAATAATAATGAAGAAATGTCAATGACCTTATTTATGTATTATAAGCAATGTAATCCTATAGGTTTTGCTTATTATGGTAAAATCAATGAAATCAGTGATACAGATAAAAAGTATGTGTACAGAGAGGGACTGCCAACAGATGGGATTTATTTTGTTAATGATGAGTCCTTATATAGTGAATATTTAGATTGTAGATATATAATGGGTCCACTGCTATACACTGATGAAGATGAAAAACTTCCGAAAGCATTTGAAAGCCCTCATATTCAGGAAAAAATAAGGGTTACATTGGATAAATTTGATTATATGTTTTTTTATGAGGAATTTTACTGGCACCGCTGGGTAAAGTAAATATTAAGGGGCTCCACGCTGAAAAAGGTAGTGTGGAGCTCCTGCTTTTATCTATGGTTCTTTCTGATTATACCACAGCCTATTTTTGTACCTGAGTCACCGGCGGGCTGGCTGGTGAAATCATCTCGCATACTGTGTATAATTATAGAACGCCCGATTATTTCCTCCAATCTGAACCTGTTATCATAAAATGCCATCCAGGCATAGCCCCGGCAGGCTAATAAAGGAGGCAAATCCCCCGCATGGTATGGGTGGAGAGTATTTCCCGGGTTGTAGTGGCTGCCTGTTTTATCAAAGGGGGGAGTGCAGTCCTCGAATTCATGAATATGCATACCATAGAATGAGGAGGCTGTCTCCGGGAGACCATATACCTCCACACATACGATTAAACCTCCCATGGGAGCAGAATAGAAATTTGCAGCCCCGGTTAATGCAGGGTTATCCTTGTTTCCGTTTATCCATGCGGTTGCCATGGATCTGTTTTTAGTTATGACTGAGGTGAAAATATTACACAAAGTAAGATCTTCCATAAAAGTCCTTTTTATTTAAGATATGAGAAGGGAATAATTTGTTGATTTATCAAAGGCAGCAGGTGTATAATTACAGAAAAATTAATTTTACATTTCGGAGGTAATAATGATGAGTAATTCACGAAACAAATACGCAGGAACCAAGACGGAGAAGAATCTGTGGGAAGCTTTTGCAGGAGAATCCCAGGCCAGAAATAAATATACATATTTCGCATCAGTGGCCAAAAAAGCAGGATATGAGCAGATTGCAGCAATGTTTTTAAAGACGGCAGATAATGAGAAGGAGCATGCAAAGCTCTGGTTTAAGGCTCTGGGTGAATTGGGAGATACACCGGAGAATCTGCTTCATGCTGCAGAGGGCGAAAACGCAGAGTGGACAGATATGTATGAACGCATGGCAAAGGATGCTGAAGAAGAAGGTTTTACTGAACTTGCAGCACAGTTCAGAGGTGTTGCTGCCATTGAGAAGCTTCATGAAGAAAGATACAGAGCCCTTCTTCATAATGTGGAGGCTATGGAAGTATTTAAGAAAAGCGGTGTTGTTATGTGGGAATGCCGTAACTGCGGACATGTAGTTGTAGGTCTTGAAGCACCTTTAGTTTGCCCTGTATGCAACCATCCTCAGAGCTTCTTTGAGGTTAGACAGGAAAATTACTAGAATTAAACCGGTGCATTTTGGCAAATATAGTATAAAAAGCCGGAGGTAGTGTATGTGTACAGCAATAACCTATAAAACCAGAGACCATTATTTTGGCCGCAATATGGACTATGAACATTCTTATAATGAGCAGGTAGTCATAACTCCAAGGAATTATCCGTTTAATTTTCGCAGGGCAGGAAGTCTTAAGGAGCATTATGCCATTATAGGTGTTGCCACAGTAGTGGATGATTACCCTTTGTATTTTGACGGGACCAACGAAAAGGGGCTCAGTATGGCAGGACTTAACTTCCCGGACAATGCTGTATATTATCAGGATACAGACGGAAAGGACAATGTGGCGCCTTTTGAATTTATTCCGTGGATTCTGGGACAGTGTGAGGATATTGCCCGGGTACGGGAGCTGTTAGGCAGAATTAATCTGGTTAATGTTAATTTCAGCGATAAACTTCCTCTGGCGCCACTGCACTGGATGATTTCAGACAGGAATGAATCCATTGTTGTGGAATGCGTACAGGATGGCATGAAAATATATGATAATCCGGTGGAGGTTCTTACCAATAATCCGGAATTTAATATGCAGCTGTTTAACCTGAATAATTATATGCAACTCTCAACACAGCCGCCGGTAAATTCTTTTGCCCAAAAGCTGCAATTAAATGTATACAGCAGAGGAATGGGAGCTATGGGACTGCCCGGAGATTTGTCTTCTCAGTCCCGCTTCGTTAAAGCTGCCTTTACCAGAATGAATTCTCTTTCGGGAGAGTCGGAAGAGGAGAGCATCAGCCAGTTTTTTCATATTCTGGGCTCAGTGGCACAGCAGAGAGGCTGCGTACAGATAGGAGATTTGTATGAAATCACCCTGTATGCTTCATGCTGTAATACCGACAAGGGAATTTATTACTATACAACCTATGAAAACAGCAGTATATCTGCTGTGGATATGCACAGGGAAAATCTGGAATCGGAAAATCTTATAGTGTATGAAATGATTAAATCACAAAAGATAACGATGCAGAATTAATATACTACGGGAGGGAAAGCAGCTTTGTATGATATAGGCGATACTGACAGGGATAAGCTTCTTGAACTGACAGAAGACCTGTCGCTGGAACGAAAAGCAGAATTAATTTTTCTGTACTGCGTGAAGAATGAAGAGATTCTTGGCGATGATATCTGGCATGTTCCGGAAATCGCAGCTCTTTACGGGATTCATCCCCGGGGAGGCAATCTGCGAAACTGCTACCCTGACGTATATACCTATAGGGAAATTTTTAATCTTATGTATACGTATCCTGAAGGCTTTGAAGACAGGGATATAAGATTTGAGAATGTAATT
>JBJEND010000003.1:0-22856 GCA_051880015.1 Butyrivibrio sp.
AATGGAAACATTCCCGGCACTGTGGCGGTTCCCGGAGGAAACTCCGATATAATCCCACCCTGTTCCAGAATATCCATATACAGATTAAAATTTCCTGCCGGATAACATTTATCCACGCCCCCGGCCAGTACACCGTATGTCCTCCCCCCTCCCATAAGGGTTCCCCTGTGTGCCTCACTGTCAATACCATAGGCCAGTCCGCTAATAACATTTACTCCTGCCATTCCCAGTGTTCTTCCCAGTTCTCCGGCCACATATCTGCCGTATTCACTACATTTTCTGGCACCCACAACTCCCACTGACAAAAGCTTGTCTGAAGGAAGCTCACCCTTGTAATATAATATATAAGGTTTATCATACAGTTCCTTAAGCCTGCCGGGATATTCCTTTTCCCAGGGAAACACAAAGCCGATACCCTTATCCTCTAAAATATAATAACGTTCCAGAATATGTTTTCTCTTATCCCTGTCATATATATTATCAGCATCCTTTTCATTAATCACGGAAATACTCATTAGTTTATCCCTGTCAGCTTCCCACACTGCCCGGGGGGTCTGAAAAATTTCCAGAAGTTTCCGTATCTTGATATTACCTATTCCTTCTATATTATTAATCCAGAACCATAGTTTTCTCTCTGTTAAATTCTGCATATTAGTCTCCCCTCTTAAAGCATTCTCTGTATATCCGGCATTCTGTATCCTACTGCTTCCCCTATATCGTTTAACATTATGCGTTCATGTCCTTCCAGATCCGCTATAGTCCGTGATACTTTCATTATTCTGTGATAACTTCTTGCAGTTAAATCATATTTACGGTATACGGTTTTTATGAGGGTTTTTGCATCATTTTCCATGGTACATATATCACTAACCATATTCACCGGGATTTGTGAATTGAATTGAAAAGAAAAATTTCGATACCGTTCCTGCTGAACATTATAGATATTAAGAACTTTACGACGCATACCACCACTTGAATATTCCACATCCTCTTCTGAACCTTCTATATCATCATATTCCACCTTGGGTGCATGAATACACATATCTATTCGGTCAAGAATGGGGGAACTTAATCTGCCCATGTATTTTCTAATGTCCTGTTTTGTGCAGTTACACCGTTTATCAGGATAATATCCGCACCGACAGGGATTAATGGCTGCCACCAGCATAAAATCTGCCGGAAATTCATATACTCCTCCTGCCCGGTTAATCCTTATGCTTCTGCTCTCCAAGGGCACACGCAGCGTCTCTATTACCTCAGGGGAAAACATATTCAGTTCATCCAGAAAAAGAACACCTCCCACTGCAAGGCTCATCTCTCCCGGCAACGGGTTAACTCCTCCTCCGGCCATAGCCGCAGGAGTAATGGTATAATTAGGAGCCCTAAAGGGTCTTTGGCGTATAAAACATTTATCCTTTGTGA
Organism: Butyrivibrio sp.; assembly: GCA_051880015.1. Lineage (GTDB taxonomy): Bacteria > Bacillota > Clostridia > Lachnospirales > Lachnospiraceae > Eshraghiella. Next base: position 1,423 of record JBJEND010000003.1, read on the forward strand.
GTAAACCGGCTATACTGTATATCCTGGAAATTTCCATGCACTGTGTGGCATCCGGCGGCGGCATAATTGTAACCAGTCTGGATGCCGTCATGGTCTTGCCGGCTCCCGGCGGACCCACCATAAGAATATTGTGCATCCCTCCTGCAGCTATTACCATGGCCCTTTTAAGTCCCTTCTGTCCCTTTATATCGGAATAGTCCATATCATATTCTTCATATGGCAACGGAAGAAGGAAAGCTTTGTCAACCGGATTCAGCCTGACCGAATTTTTCAAATATCCTATACATTCTGAAAGGGTGTCCACACCTACTACGTCAATTCCGTGAATATATGCACCTTCATAAATATTGCCCTTGGGTACAATACACCTTTTCATTCCTGCTTCTTTGCAGTATGACACAATGGGAAGAACCGCCCTCACCGGATTGACCTTTCCGTCCAGCCCCAGTTCCCCTATAAAAACAGTATCTTTAATCTCTTCAATACTGACAAGACCTTCTGCACATATAACGGCAACCGCCATTGCCAGATCAAACTGGGTGCCGTCCTTTCTCAAATTAGAGGGTGCCAGATTAACCGTAATTTTGGAAGGTTTTAACGCTATTCCGGAATTTTTAATGGCGGCTTTCACTCTGTCCCTTCCCTCTTTAACAGTACCTCCCAGATTACCCGTCAATTCAAATCCGGGCAGTCCGTTAGATACATCTGCCTCTATCTCCACAAGATTTACCATAGTCCCGTGGAGCATGGCACAATATGCCCTGCCTATCATAGATAGTCCTCCTGTAATAATATATTGTTAAACGGTTGAAATTAAGGAATAAGAAAAAAGAAATAAGAATATTCGTGTTGATAAGGATATGATATCAAAACCCTTCCCTGTTTTCAATGAGGTATGGAATTTTAATATATATTTAATTAAAATATAATATTTTTTCTGTCAGAAAAACCGCCTTCAGACTTCAGTCTGAAGGCGGTATATAAATCAGTCAAGCTTAAAGAGCTCATGCTCAACTATTTTAACTGTGCTGCTTCCGGTTGCTCCGGCATAGTCTTTAACTTCAATTACGATGTCAACTGTTCCTTTTTCCATATAGTCATCATAGCACTCTGCCATGTTTCTGGTCTTGGCATCGGCACTATTCTTGGCTGCATCTCTGGCTGCACCTGTAATACCCGGGAAAGGATCATATATCTGAACGGTATGTTCCTCACCATTGAGCAGATATGGCTGTACATTCCTTGAGTAGGTATATAAAGGAAGCTTTGTTCCATCCTCTTTCTGATAGTATATTGCACCCTGCTGGAATCTTCCAATGTGCTCTCTAATCTGTTCCTCTGTTGAATATGTATCCTGTACAACTTCTCTCGTAGCAAGGTCCTCATCAAAAGGAACGAAAGTAATGGTAATCTTATCATCCAATGCACTTGGGAAGATTACAAAGGTATCAGCTTCCTTGGTGCTGGAGCCGTTTTTAACGGTAACCTTAGGAACGAAATTACCTGCCATGGCAGCTCTGATGGTAGTATTAACGAAAAGCTTTAACTCATCCTTATTACTTTCATCATTCATTCCGCTGTGTCCTGCACCGGAATAGGTTATATTGCCCTTGGAGTATATATAGTAGTTGTTGGCAGCATCCTTACCACTGTCTCTGTAGAACTGATTATTACCTGTACCGCCATCATATCCCAGTGTATACCAAACTACCAGATCATCATCTTCCATATTAAGCCTGAAATACTGAGGATGGGTTAATGATACCTTAAGGGTTCCGCTGGCAGAGGTGGTATTATATGGATACATGGATATCTGTCCTCTGTTAACTTCATTTACCACTGTTGTACCGACTACATCCGTATTATTACCTGTAGGCATATAAGTTGCATCCTTAAAAGGTCTGAGAGTATTCAGTGTACCATTATCCTTTGTTGAGGAATAAGACTGCTTATAGTTATATCTGTATATATGCCAGTTGGTAAATCCCTGAATCTCTCTGATATATGAGCCGTCTGCTTTCTGGGGCACATTGGCAGCATCAAGAGTGGCGTCACTTAAATCAGGTATGGTAGTTACACCATATACATCCATTCCGATTAATTCCCTAAGCCTCAGAGAAACACAATAGGAACCATATCCGGAATGACTCTTTATTAATCTGGTTCCGGTCTTCTTTCTTCCATTCTGCCAGTACTCATAGCTTTCCGGCTGTATATCCCAGTTAGGTGAATAGTAGAACGTAAGCACGTCATGGGACATGAGTACGCTGTTACCATTCTCCATGTAGTCCATTATGCAGCTTAATGCACCATTATCATCAGATATATCCGCACCGCCCCAGCTATCCTTAAAGCCCAATATAATCATGCTGTAGCCGTTGCTCTTAAGATAATCTGCAGAAGTGTTATAGCTCTCACCCTTGGTATACGGGTTACCGATAAATTTCTTTTCAAAATTGCTGGCAGTTATGGTTTCTATCTGAACGCTGTAATTAATCTTGTTGGTAGCGCTGGTAAGTAAGTTCTTAAAAGTTCCGTTGGCTGCCATATCAAGCTCAGTACTTCCGGGAGTAATCTGGAGAGCTTTAATATTCTTAGTTTCACCCCTTACAACTGTATAACCCTGGGTACTGACAGCATCCACTTTAACATTCCTGTTGTTAAGTTCCTCTACCAGAAGCTTCCAGGCAAACATTCCGTTGTATCCTTCTGCCAGTCTGATATTCAGTTCCACAGTTACTGTATCAGTTGTAGCCGTTACTATTCTGGCATAATATACCTCATTAAAATCGTCTACGGTTGCCTCACTCTTAAAACGTCCGTCAGTATTCTTATCCACTATTGCTTTAACGTAGTATTTCTTACCCGGCTCAGCCTTAAAGGTAAGATTGTAATAGAATTGCTCGATTCCGTCAAGAATACATGAATCCTTTAGAAGATTATCACCGTCGTACTGAATAGCCGGAGCATCCTTTCGCACTCCGCCTTCTTCATACTGCATTGTATATGACACAATCTCCAGTACACTGTCATGCACAACATCCGTAAGTTTTGCGGATATATCGCTCAATGGAATAACGTTGGATTCTGATCCCTTAGAGCTGATAAACTTATATATGTTAGAGGTAGGATATGCAGCTTTATTACCTTCCGAAGGACATTTATATAAATCATCTGCCACAACAATAGGACGACTGATATCAATAAATTCTTCCAACTCCTTCAGTTTTTTACTAGTAATGTCATTAGCAAGCAATCTGGCATTGCCAAAATCATCTGCATAATACTGATTTCTTGTTGAATAAGAGGGGTACTTCTTCAATATCCAATATTTTGAGGAAGTCAGGGTATTACTTAAAAGTGACGGCCAGGCAGCCTTATTCTGAATGCTGTACAGATAATTATGTCCGTCCCAGTCCGTAAGTCCAAGATTTGCAGATGTATCAATAGTAAAACCGTTATAATTCGTTATCGTACTGATATCCAGTACCCTGAATTCATCCGGTAAGAATCCCAAAAGGTAAGCACGGCACTTAACCAAATCACCATATGCCAGGTATTTGTATCCGTCCAGTTCATTATCATTATATATGGTCTTACCGCTGCTGTCAGTATTCATCTCTCCTGTTTTGGTGCCAATGAAGATAATATCAAAAGCTGCCACCAGGTCATCATTCATACCGTTAAACTCCTGAGGAGTCACACAGGTAAATTCTATTCTCGCCTTACCCTTGTTCAACAGCTGCACATACTGATTCTCGTTATTTAATTTGGAATATTCCGTCAATCCCAGTGCAGTACCTAAATCCTTTATGTTTTTATATGTCTGATTTTTAGACGTATATCTGTTAAAATAATCGGTAGCGGTAGATGTGCTGTAATAGTACATATAATCAAGACAAGGCTCAATTTCAAGAACCCTTATTATCTCGTCATCTTCTCCCGCCGGTGCTCTGCCTGCTCTTGATATACCGCTGTATGCGTTTTCCACATCTCCGCCGCCGGCCAGCAGATATCTCACTGCGTCTGCCGTGGTGTAAATATTATCATCGCTAAGAGCTACTCCCCTTAATCTGGCAGTGCCATTATCCTCAACAGTCTCAAATAAATCATCCGGGCATCCCATGTAGAAAAGTATATCCTTAACGGAATTCTGGGTCTTATATGCAAAGTTAAACATATAATTATTGGTTAAAGTACATCTTAAATCAAAGAATGGTACTCCCGATGCACTCCAGTCAGAATATTCCTTGCCTTCATAGGTATATACACCCTGGGATATATCAGACATTATATTCTTATAATAAGTGGATACACCCTTATACTGAGCATCTTCTTCATTAGAAGTTTTTAAAATAATGTTTGCCAGCTTATATACATTGGAAGAAGTATCCATTGATTTGTCATAATTAACAATACAGGGAACCGGCTGTCCGTCAGTATATTCATTGCCTGCATATACATAATCGGTAATATACTCAACCATATCCCAGCTCATATCACTGTGGGCATATCCGGAATTATCTGCCTTAAGGGAGCTAAGTCCGGATACTTTAATTTCACCGTTTATGTAACGGTTAAAATTAACTACTTCCGAAGCTTCCGCATCTCCTGCAAGATAAATAAGACTTACGTCCTCAAGATCCTCTTTGGTCAGCTTATCAGCTCTTACCGTACGCACCTCAGTGTTATTTAATAAATATGTGTAAAGAGTATTGTCATTGATAGGGTCTACCAGCTTACCCAAAAATGTGCTGATATAATTTAATGTATACTCTCCTGTAGTCCTATCGTAATTAATTGTAAACGGATGATATGAAGCTATGCTTCCGCCAACGGTTACCTCTGATATCTCATCATAATCCACCTTGGCAGATATGAACTCTTTATACAAAGCTTCCTTATCGGCTTCAAGAACGGATTTTACCTTAGGAGTTCCCACCAGCATATCCATTATACCGGCATTATCATATGGAACTACTTCAAGGATAACAAGCTTACCGTCCTGAGCATATATATTACCCACGATATCTGCCTTGGACTCCATCGGAATATAGGTCTCACCGTTATCGTTCACAAGTTCAAAGGGCTTGCCCTGAAGATAGCTTACCGTTCCCAGTGCCACAACCGTACATACGCACACTGCCAGCACAAATATAAACGGCATTAACTTTCTTCCTGTTAACTGCATCTTTCTCTTTTTCACAATTCCACCTGCTTTCTTTTAAATAACATAGGACTTTAGTTAGCTATTAAGATTCCTGAATGGTTCTGATAATATCTTCCGTTAAAATACATGGAATCCAGAGTATTTCTCAATGTAACCGTTTTGGAATCGGAACGTTTTTCTTTGCCGTCCGAAACCTCAACCTCCAGCTTAAGTATCAAAGGCTGCTCATACTGTATGCTGCCATCCGGCTGAAAAATGGCACATTCATCCTGTATGGTTATTGTAATCCCGGTAACATAACTGCTTATCAGATATCCTGCTTTATTATCAGCTGAAATACTGTCACTTGGAGTATCCATAACGTATAATTTACCGCTGGATTTATACCACTCCACTCTTCTGGCAGTACCTTTGCCTGTAGTAAACTTAGTTCTTGCGGTATTATATTTACCGGTGAAAAGAATGCGACCGCCATCAGACAGGTTGTTCATCTCAAGGTAAGAGGCTTCCATTAATGTATCATTCAGCTTATTGGAGCTTTCCATTAATTCATTCTGCAGATTAATGGTACCGTTCTGCTTGTCAAAAAAACCCATACTGGTAGCTATAAAAGAAGAGGCTACCAAAAATACTATAAGGCTCACTGCTACTGAAACCAGCACCTCTACCAAAGATACACCTTTATTCTGTTTTAGTTGTAATATTAACTTCTTCATAATAATAGCCCCTTTTAATAATACGGTTACTGCTGTATATGCTTGCCTGTCGTATAATATAATCGGACAGTCTTGGTCCTTTCTTTATATTGACACACAATATCACAGTAATTGGCTTCAGTTCCGGAATACACTTTAATATCCGTACCGCCCTTATTGGCACACACATCCTTAACCTCACCGGAAAGCAGCTTATAAGAAATAGAAATGCTGTTATATTCCGTTGCCAGATCATACTTGACCGTATCCTGTTGAACATAAACATTTACGTTTTTAGGTATAGCCTCAGATGTAATTACAACATCGCTGGCATTTCCATCATCATCGGTGATGGTTTTAATTACCACAATTTTATCATTGGTAATGACGACTTCCCAGTTATCCGCTGAAGTGGTCATAGCCCTGTTCTTACATTCGGTTAAAGCATCATCCACATAGCTTATGGCCTTTTTAATGTTGGCAGAGCTTACGGCATACCATGATATAAGTGCGCCTCCCATAAGAAGAGACATTATGGCAACAACAACCAGTAATTCAATAAGTGAAAAACCTGCATTTGATTTTTTGTGTTTAATCTGCATAATTTTTTCTCCAGTTATTAAAGACTAATAAATCCTGTACCTGAACAATTGATGAAGACTGAACATTTTCCGTATCCATCTGGTATGCGTAAAAATACTTTGATATTCTTACATCTTCATCAAGTATACGGCTGGCAACATCTCTGATACCATTGGTAATTACATCTCCTGATCCGGTACATGTATATACCTTACGATTAGTAATTATCAGTCCTTCAAATGAGGACTTTACGGTAACATCACAGTTATATGCAAGGATAACACCGCCCTTTATATATTCAGGAACGGTATAATTACCTTCAACAATTACTGCTGCAATTGTTCCGCCTGTTTTTTCACTAACATAATTCTCAGTTGCGGAAGAAAGAAGATCCGTATCAATCAGTCTGTCATATATGGTAGTTGTGGTAACATCACCGGTGCTGTACTTAATACCGGCAATAGCTATTTCCGTAGGCCATGTGGCAACAGCCGTATCATTGGCATCATTACCAACGTCTGCCAGAAATGACTGAAGGATTGAGTATCTGTTACTCTTATCCTGACAGTACATCTTAAGCTGTGCTTCATCAATCAGCGAGCCGGCGTTAACAACACCCTCCGTGGAAGACATTGAACCGCTTATCTGATAGAGATTACCTGACGCATATATCTTAGCGTCTGCTGCATAACTTATGGATATACCGTTACCTTCACTTGTGAATACAAACTTGTTCATGCTGTTGGTAATCAATGCAAACAACTCACTGCGATCCTGAAGCCAACGCACCTTGGTAGCTTCATCTGCCGTAGCGTATGCTGCTATATTATTCTTCAGATAATCCTCGCTTAATATGGCTTTTACATATTTCTGCTGGTTCTGAACACTGTCAAAATTAAGATAAAAATATACGACTCCATCCAGATTATAGGATCTAAACGGTCCGCCTGCCAGAGGATCCTGTTCCAGAAGCTCATATGCCCAGAAATCCTCCAGTTTAATATTAAGATTAACTATGTCCGCTGCAGGAATAGGGTTGGTTACATTAATTGTACTTCCATCTACTCTGTCCATATAATAGAGAGGTACAAGATAAATTTCCTGATTACCTCTTAAGGAAATGGAATCGGCAGTCATATATCTGTCATCCTCTCCATGTTCCAAATCAATATATGCTCTTCCTGCAAGCACCAGTCTTCTAAGACCATTAGCCCTGATAACACTCTTCTTGCCGTTGACAACAATGGCACTGCTCAAGCCGTCCTTATATGACTTATTATAACCATAACCGCTGTAGTCCGGTCCAAGAGAAACAGTACACTTGTTACCCTGAATATTTAAATCATCAGCCGCATATACGACTGTATCATCACCAAAGGTTAATGAAGCATTATCTGCAATATCGGAACCTACATTGATGTTCATACACCATAACTTACCCTGATTAAAGTTTGCTGTAGCATGATCCAGAACATTAACATCTCCGGCAGAAATAACAGTAGAATCCAGTATATTATTACCTACCACCAATAAACTGTTATTATCAACGGTAATTCCTCCGTTGCCGGACTGATTACCTGCGAAAAAGCCTCCTGCAAGAGTTCCCTTGGAAAGAAGTGTTCCCTTTCCTACGTTAATTCCATCCATTGCAATAATTCCGTACTGAAGGAAGGTCTCAAGTGTACTCTTGGTATTACTGATAAAATCGAACTCCGTATCCGGATACTTAAATTCAATATCAGTAGCTACTGTAGAGAAATAACTGTCCTTGGACTGCTTATACTGGACTACAACATCCTCTATAATAATTGAACAATGTTCTTCATCATAAGTAATATTTCCATAACCGGTCACAAAAGCATTGGTAGGATTACTTAAAAATGAAGTAAGATATTCATCTAAATCATCATTACCCTGATGGGTAAATACAAGGTTGTGAAGAGCATTATAGTATTTTGATTTAAGCCTCCTGTTGGCTTCTTCGTTATTAATCTTAACGGTATATTCATTACCGCCTACTATAACCTTCTCGGTGAGGTTCTGTGCAACATCCAGATAAGCCACCTCCATGGTATCACAGGTAACCTCTCCCAAGCCTGCATATATCTCCTCCAGGGCAGTCTCTGCACTGTAGAAGGTCTTCTTGGACTTGTTGTTCATTACCTTAAGCCTGTAGTTGGTTGCTGCGGCTGATAAAATAATAGCTGTAAGAATTGACACGAACGCAATTGCAATCAGTACAATTACAAGCGAGGAGCCTCTGTTCCCGGTTTTGTGTTTAAATAATATTTTTCTCAAAACTACTCCTCCTTAATGGTGGAAACAACTGTGTAATTGGAGCCATCTTTAAACCCATCCGCAAGATAAGCATCTATTGCGTTAGGATCTTTTTCTCTGTACCATATGTACACATCCAAAGTATACAGCTTAATCATGCTGCTCGTTCCGGAGGTAACATTCTTCTGCCATCCTGCTACATTGGAATACATATCCAACTTATTAATTGAAGGATATCTGTCATAGGCAAGGGCTGTAGGTTCATTATAAGCATTCATAAAAATCTTCTGCTTATCCAGTCCGCTGCAGTAAGTACCTCCGTCCTGCTGAACCAGATATATGTTAATGCCCTTTTCCCAGGCAGCTGCAACGGAATCTTTTCTATAATTAATGATAATCTCATCCCTGGCAGCCATGCCCGTATGAGTACTGTCATTGGTATCAAAAGGTGTGTATAACAGATATAAATCCGGAATTATTCCTGATGCATCCACAGTATTCTCTGCTAAAACAAAGGTATATTCAATACTATAAGGTGTTTCTACATAATCATTACCGCTTTTGGTACAATATGTATATTTGACTACCATACTGTAACAGTAATCAATTTTACGGTTATTGCTAGGATTCTGTTCCTGTTCTATGGATAACTCAACAGTTTTCTTAATGTCATCATAGTCCATAGCCTCAAGCTCTGATACACCCGGATACTTGTTACGCAATGCTGTTTTAATTCGGGCATCATACTTGGTGAACTGACTGAATACGGTTACGGTATCAATGCTGAATAAATCTCCCAATTCCGGTGAGGTATACTTATTAATATCCTTAATTGCCAGAGGTGAAGAAGAATCAGCATAATCATTAGGATTAAGTACAACCGTAACATAGAAATCCTCTCCGTCGGCGCCTTCATAATAAGGAACACCGTCAGAATCTTTTTCACCGGAACCTATGTTCTGAAACACAATTATTCCTGTATCATCATCCTTAAGGTATCCGCCCCTTAAATCCCCATTGTCTTTGTATTTGGCTATTAAATCCAGAAGCCTTACACTGCCAAAATATTCAGCCACGTCCTGCCCTACGTCAGTAGCGTTCTGAAGTCTCTTGGCTTTTTTGTTTACATTAGCTGAAAATACAAAGTTCTGTATAAGAGGTATGCTGATGGCAGCAAGCACTGCCATCGCAACCAGAACCTCCACAAGGGAAAAACCCTTATTCTTTTTAAAACGTTTGAAGAATTTCTTCATTATAACCACCCGTCTTAATCTTCATAAACAACTATTTCGCCCTGCTTACTCTTAATATTGAATCTTGGGCTGGCAAGATCTTCATTGATAACTTTTACATAAAGTACCATGTCTGATTCGTTAATAAGAACAACTTCTGCACCGCTGTTGTCATTAATACCTGTTCTTTCTGAACTTACAACAAGCATTGAAAGTAGATTACCTGCTATAAAGCTCTCGCCTTCTGCATAATTACTTACAGGGAAGGTCTTGTTGCCAACCTTATAAGAAATACGGTAATTATCTTTCTCTCCGGTGACACGAATTGTAATATCCTTAACTGCATTATCCTCATCTGTAACAACAGAATATCCTGTTGTGTCTGATTTAAGACCCATCTTAAGAGCTTCATAATCAGATTCGGTAGACTGTAACGTCAGATATACATCATAATCACTAATAATATTCTCGCCGTTCTTCTGTTCTCCCTCACCCGGTGTAAAGATGCTGGATTCAAAAATATTAGGAGTACTAAAGAACGGATTGTTGATTGATGGTCCCTCAAATACACGATCACTGCCTGTAATGGCAAACATGGTAACACTCATGTTGCCTGATACAAGGTCTGCATCCGAATTGTATGAAGTACTTAAAGAATCAATTCTGCATCTGTATTTGTAGCCATTGACAAAGTCAATCATTTCCTTCATGCCATCATAATCAGCAACAAATGTTATATTAACAGTAGTTGAATAACCTATTCTGTCTGAGCTGTATACCGGCTGTCCTGCCCTTTCCGGGTTGGATGACTGAACTGAGCCAAAATTAAATAAAGACTGAGTCTGTGTAAGTCCGGCACTCTTAATCCATACCCCTGTCTGGTTTTCAATCTGTTCAAGGAACTTAATGGTATTCTGCTGGGAATATCCGTTATCAAAAGAATTAAATTTGTTCTCAGTATCTGCATTGTATTCTTCAATATCTTCCTTAAACTGTTGTTCCTGTGAGGCTAACAGCTTAAGGTTGGTATATGTAGCAGTAAGTTTTACCACTTCCTCATCAACGGTTTTCTTCTTGGCTGTAATATTTCTGAATCCGAAGAAGTATGCAAGAAAGATAACTAAAGCAACAATAACAATAACAAGTAAATTTTTATCACGCTCTTTTAACTTCATAATTATTCTGCCTCCTCTTAATTATTATCTGCCGGTTCTTCAGACGGTACCGGTTCTTCTGTAACATCCGGCTCCGCTTCCACAAATTCCGTGAAACTGAATACCAGAGAATATGACACTGTTATTGCTCCTGAGAAATCTTCCGACTCGCTGAAGGATGCCACATATACATTACTGATATTAGGCTGTTTATTAAGTATGTCAATGAAGGAAGCAAGGGTATCCTTGGAATTACCTGTACATGAAAGAGTAACATCTCCATTAGCAATATTCATACTACTGATGGAAATATCCGAAGGCATTTCTTCCTCAAGGAAAACTATAAGGTCCCCCAGATAATCATTATTTCCTGATGCAGCCAGTGAAAAGGCGCTAATCTCAGCATTCTTATCCTTAGCATCATAATAATCATTTACAACAACACGGATATTGTCTATCTTGGCAATTTCTTTCTGTAGAACGGACCTCATGGTAGTAGATATAATAAGCATAACAAGAGGTACCACAATAAATAATGCTGCCACACCGATACCTATAATGAAAGCGAGTCTGGTTCTTCTTCCTGAATTGCTCTTCTGCTGAACCATCTCTACTTCCTGGGTTATAAAGTTGACAGGATTGATTACCGCACCAATGTTGGTAATATATTTGGTAAGGTCATTTATGGCAACACTTAAGTTGTACTCAAGTGTTACATTATGAAGCGTATCTATCTTCTCTACAGGAATATTAAGTTCCTCCTGTAAAAGTGTTTCAACACCCATTATAGGTTTCTCTTCCGAAATAAATACGGCAGTCTCCACCGGTACATCCGTATTCTTGGATATGTAGTAATCAATTACACGTCCGATGTTATTAACCAGATATTTCAGGGAATCGGTAATGTAGTCTCCCTCTCCGAAAGAGCTTCTGATAATAGGCTTAGTAGTCATTAACCATATGGCATCATCATATGTAACATTTCTCTTATCCATAACGGCTCCGGCCACGGTAGACCTGCCATAGGGAACTGTTCTGATAAGCTGTGGAACTTTGTTATGGAATATACATACCGTAGTAGATTCCTCACCCATCTGTATAACCACGGTACCTCTGTCATCTACCTGCCATCCCAGCAATCTGGAATTGGAATTGTTAGCATAGTCCATGGAAATAACATTAAGTCCAAGAGCCAGAGCCAGTTCATAGTACTGCTGAACCAATGCTGAAGGAACTGCAACTACCATTACTTTAAGGTCCTTGGAAGTCTCTGTCTTAATTGTTTCAAGTATGTAATGAGATACTAAGTATTCATCTATATTAACAGGAAAATATTCTGATGCATTCGTTTTAATAAATTCTTTCAGTTTAGCATCCTTCAGAACAGGAGTCATAACCTCCTTGCTGATAATCTTGGAAGACTGTATACTGAAAATTACCTCGGTGCTATTCATACCATTGGCCGAAGTGGCACTCATAATGGCATTGCTCACCAAATCAAGGTCTGTAATAAGACCTTCTTCATCCACGCTGTCCTCCGGTGTATTAATCGTTATGGCTGTATACACACGGACAGTACTAGCTGAGTTTTTCTCTACTTCACTTATCTTGATGTTTTCTTTATTAAGTGTAATTGTTAAAATTCTTGAAGCCATTGTATTCCTCCCACTGCGCTACGACTGTTTTACTCATGACCCTCGTCAACGCTATATAAAATAAAATAATTCCATGTACCGGTTAATTAATTGATCTCCAAATAATATTGCCAGTAATATCCCCGCTGATAAATACGGGCCAAAAGCAAGCATTCTTCCTTTCTTGCTGACTTTCATAAGAATTAGATGAATAACAGAACCGATGATACACCCCAGTATCAAGGCCAGAATACTTTTCTTCCAGCCAATTAAAAGTCCTGCCGCAAACATCAGTTTAATGTCTCCGCCTCCGATTCCCCTTCCTCCGGTAATAATAAAGAGGAGGAGCAGAAAACCGCTTACCCCAACCATTCCAATCAGGTATAAAGGCCAGTTTCTATAATCTACGGCGCATTGGATAATGCCCAAAACAAATATGGTCACATTAAGTCCAAAGGGTATCTCATAGGTTCTCCAGTCAATAACGGAAATAGCTACTAACATTGAAAAACACAGTACATACAATATGCTGCTGAGATTCATTCCACATATCAGAAATATCAGTACATACCCGAATCCGTTAATTGCTTCAACCAACGGATATTGAACTGATACCTTACTGCCGCAGTATCTGCATCTGCCCCTAAGGAACATCCAGCTAAAGAGTGGCACCAGATCGTACCACTTAAGCCGGTGTCCGCAGGACATACAATGCGAATTCACTACTACAATATTCTCTTTCTTGGGAAGCCTGTAAATAAGTACATTTACAAAGCTTCCCACAACTGTTCCGAATATGAATATTAGAACATACATCATTATGTATAAAAGAATCTCAGCCTGCATTTGTATACCTGTTCATTAAAAAATATTATACTGCTATATCAAATGATTATTAGGTTGTTGGTGCTACTGTTCCACCGTATGTTCCGCTGTGCTCGCCTGACTCATCAATGTAGAAGTTCTGTCCGGCTTTTGTTGAATCTATCTGGAATACAACCTTACCTGTGGTAGCATCAAGAGACTTGATAACAACTTTGCAGTCTGTTTTCATCTTAGATGTTAAGGTAACAGCGTCTCCACCTACTGTAGCTTCTACTTCATCTGCAAGTTTTGTTGAAGCAGTATCTGTTCCGAATAAGCTTGCAATAACGATTTTGCTACCTGTTGCTGTTGCTCCGGCAGTGCTTGGGGTTGCATCGAGGTATTCCTCATCTGCAAGGGCAAGAACTACTGCTTCTCTGATTTCAGAGATGGCACTCTTATCCTTCTGTACTCTTGTCTTCTCAACGTTTCTTACGAGAGTAGGAACTAATACAGCCATAAGTACAGCCATAATAGCAACTACTACGATTAACTCTACGAGAGAGAAACCTTTGTTATTTTTTCTTTTCTTAGAAAACTTCTTCATAATGATACTCTCCTTTTCTTTTAATAGAAAGTCTGGGGCAGTGCCCCTAATTTATATCAACTGCCATGCCGGGTAAACAGGCAGATGGTATACGGATATTACATTCCGCCCAATGCGTCATACATAGAGGTCATCGGTCCGTATATAGCTCCCAGGATAACGCAGACAATAAGCGCCATTACAATGATAATCATAGGTTCCATCAAAGACATCATCTGCTGGGTTGCCAGTTCTGTTTCTTCGTCATAATACTTCGCACAGTTAAGAAGCATCTCTTCCAGAGAACCTGTTTCCTCACCGATACCTACCATGTGAATAATAAGAGGTGGGAATAATCCGCTCTTCTGTAAAGGCTGGGACAAAGGAACGCCTCGCTGGATCTGTACTATGGTCTCCTCCAGTGCCTCACGGTAAAGAAGGTTCTCCATGGTCTTAGCCGTAATGTTCATGGCATCCACCATAGACATACCGGAAGCCAGCATGGTGGCAAAGGTTCTGGAGAATCTGGCTGATTCCGACTTCATCTTAAGCTTACCAAATACCGGAAGCTTGGTGGCTATGGTAGCCAGAATCCTCTTGCCGTTATCAGAGGCCTTGAAGAATCTGAAGCCTATAACAAGAGCAGCTATAACAATAAGTATTATGTACCACTTAGCTTTAATAAAATCACTTAATGACATCAGGGCCCTTGTAAGGAATGGAAGCTCAGTCTCCAAATCGGCAAACATGCCGGCAAAGGACGGGATAACCGCAACTACCATTATTATAAGAACGGCCACAGCTACTACCAGAAGTACGATAGGATATATCATGGCTTTCTTAAGCATGCCCTTGAGCTTGGTATCCTTTTCAAAATGTTCTGCCATTCTGTCCAGGGAGTTCTCCAGATTACCTGAAGCCTCACCGGCATTAACCATACTTACCATTATATCAGGGAAAATCTCTTCCTTCTTCATGGCTTCGGCAAGGGTCTTACCCTTCTGAACATTGTCATGCATATTGACAACGGCAGCCCTCATAGTCTTATTCTCTGTCTGTTCTGACAACATGTTAAGAGAAGGAACAACACCTACACCGGCCTTCAAAAGGCTGTTAAACTGGCGGCAGAATACGCTTAAATCTCTTGACTTAACTCTTTTGCCTCCGATAGTGATATCCTTATTAAGTGCAGAGCCTTCTTCAACGGAAATAATAGTATTGCCTTCCGCCTTCAGCATCACCATGGCTTTCTGCTTGGAATCGCTGTCAATTGTTCCTTTCTTCTCTTTTCCTTCACTGGTTATGACTTTATACACATAAGTTCCCATAAGCTTATCAACCACCCATACGTTTTAATTAGTTAATTATACCATTTAATACATCTTTTATCAAGCATTATACAACTGAAATTTTGCGTTTAACGGCATTTCTGTCCTGTGCATATGACAATGCTGTCTCTGCTTTGACTTCACCTCTGAGCACCAGATCCGCCAGTGCATCATCCATTGTAATCATACCCAGCTTGCGGCTGGTCTGAATCATAGAATCAATCTGGAAAGTCTTGCTTTCACGGATAAGATTCTTAATAGCTGTAGTCATAAGCATTACTTCAAATGCACCTGTTCTGCGCTTACCGTCAGCAGTAGGCAGCAACTGCTGGGAAATAACCGCTTCCAATACCATGGAAAGCTGTATTCTTACCTGCTGCTGCTGATAAGGAGGGAATACGTCAATAATACGGTCAATAGTGCTGGCAGCACCGATGGTATGCAGTGTGGAGAACACAAGGTGGCCCGTTTCTGCTGCAGTAATGGCAGTGGAAATAGTCTCCAGGTCTCGCATCTCTCCTACAAGGATTACATCCGGATCTTCACGGAGGGCCGCCCTTAATCCGTTGGCATAGGAATAAGAATCGCTTCCCATCTCCCTTTGATTAACCATGGACAGCTTATGCTGGTGCAGATACTCTATAGGATCCTCCAACGTAATTATATGTGCCGCCTGATTCTCATTAATCTTATCAATAAGAGAAGCAAGTGTGGTGGACTTACCACTTCCGGTAGGTCCTGTTACAAGCACAAGTCCTCTTTTCTTCTTATATAAATCTATAACTGATTTGGGAAGGCCAAGGGATTCCGGTCTGGGAATCGATGCATTAACCACACGCAATGCAGCTGCCAGTGAGCCTCTCTGATGAAAGGCATTAACCCTGAAACGTCCGAAACTGGCCATGGAGAAGGAAAAATCCACCTCGCCTTTTTCGTTGAGAATATCTATCTGATTCTCATTCATCATTCCTTTTACCAGAATATCCGTATCCACAGGAAGAAGTCTGGGGAATTCCATGTCCACCAGTTCGCCCCTCACTCTCATCTTAGGAGGCACTCCTACGGTAATATGTACATCCGACGCGTCATTTTCCTTGGCTATCCTCAAAATCTCTTCAATAGTTACCATTATCCCTTATCTCCTTAATATATTATTCAGCTTCTGTCTCATATGTAATCTTCATCATCTCTGCGTATGAAGTAACGCCGTCCAGAACATATTTAGATGCTGACTTACGCAATGTTGACATGCCTTCAGCCTCTGCTGCTTTCTGCAGTTCTTCGGCACTGGCTTTACCGGCAATCAGGTAACGAAGCTTACGGCTTACCGGCATTATCTCATACACACCGATTCGTCCATGATAACCGCTGTTCTGGCACTGTGGGCATCCTCCCGGTTCATATATGGTACAGCTTTCCGTAACAGGCACTCCAAGATGTTTCTTCTCGTCTACCGTAGCTTCCCGGGGTTTCTTACAATCGCAGAGTCTTCTTACAAGTCTCTGGGCAATAATACCCACAAGGGAATCACCTAACATATAAGGTTCAACGCCCATATCAATAAGACGGGAAACTGTTGCTACCGTGGAGTTAGTATGCAGTGTACTAACTACCAGGTGTCCGGTTATGGACGCCTTAACAGCTATTTCTGCCGTCTCGGTATCTCGAATCTCACCTATCATGATAATATCCGGGTCCTGACGGAGAATGGAACGAAGTGCGGATGCAAATGTCAAATCCGCCTTCACATTGGTCTGTACCTGGTTAACTCCGTCAATATTAGCCTCCACCGGATCCTCTACCGTGATGATATTAACTTCATCATTGGCAAGTTCACTGAGGGCCGTATAAAGTGTAGTAGACTTACCGCTTCCGGTAGGTCCTGTTACAAGAATAATACCATTGGGGTTCTTAAGTATATTATCAAACTTGACAAGATCTGTTTCATTGAGACCAAGATCTCTTTTATCTCTTTTAAAGCCTTCTTTGGAAGCAAGACGCATAACGACTTTCTCGCCGAAAACTGTAGGAAGGTTACTTACACGGATATCATACTCTCTTCCGTCTACGTCTATTGTAATACGTCCGTCCTGAGGCTTACGTTTCTCGGAAATATCCATTCCTGAAATAACCTTGATACGGGCAATAATAGCTGAGAAAATATTAATCTCATATGTACCGGCCAAACGTAAAACGCCATCGACCCTGTACCTTACCCTGACGAATTCTTCAAAGGGTTCAATATGTATATCGGATGCACGCTGTCTTACAGCCTGCTCAATAATGGTTCTTACCAGTGTAACGATTGGAGAGCTGTCAATCTTGGCAGCACGCTCTGCATCAGTTTCTCCTCCCATGTAGTCTTTCTGCTCAGTGATAAATTCCTCTACCATCTTGGCAGTCTTGCCCTGGCCATATATCTTATCAATTATGGCATTAATGTCTCCCGCATTGGCAAGATAGGGCTGAACAGACATATTGGTAATAATCTCTATGTCATCAATGGCAAGAATATCCATTGGATTTTCCATGGCTACTTTAAGCACATTCCCCTGGTGTTCATCAATACCGAAAGGAAGGAGAATATACTTACGGGCAGTGTTTTCAGGTACTAATTTAACTGCATAATCACTAATATCTGTTTTACGCAAATCCACAAATTCTATATCAAGCTGTTCACATATGTAGTTGTTAATCTGTTCCTGATTAACAAATCCCAGTCTGATAAGGGTCTCACCTAACTTGAGTCCCATCTTCTTCTGTTCAGACAAAGCGTACTCCAGCTGATCCTCTGTGATTACGCCTCTGCTGAGAAGCAAATCTCCTAATCTTAATTTCTTTCTCTGGTAAGCCATAAATTAATTCCTCTTTCTCCACATTTATTTTAATTCCTGAATATCATACCCTCTGCCTATCAGTTCTTCCACCGCCGTAACGGCTGCAGCATAGCTTTGCCCGCAGACATAAGGCTTCACAGTCTCTGCCGGTGTCATAACAAACTCTTTGTCCATGGTAAGAACCGCATCGGAATACATAAAGCAGAAGAAGGCTTCTATATAATCGTAAGGGTCATCCTCCACGGTATATCTGGGAAGTGCTATATACCCTTTATAGAATACCAGCACATAATTCTCATGCTTCTGCTCATATCCGGTAATATTGTTTGCAAGAGTTGTTCCATAATACTCAAAGGACACAGCCTTCTCATTATTATCTCTGTAGAGATATCCGCTGTCCCCGGTTACTTCAAAGGACATATGATATGTGGTATCATCAGTCTCATCAATAATTCTCTGAATATTGCCCTCAGTATACGAAGCTATCAGTGCCATATCCAGTTCATCCATTCTGTTCACATATTTATCGGCACTGGTAATGGTATACTTTATCTCATTCGAATCATAAAAATATCCGGCCTGAGCCGCCATTGTTTCATCAATAAGACAGGTAATGGTGATTTCATCTCCGATGGCAAGGCCCGAAGTCTTATCTATGCTGTACTCAAGGGATGCCTGATATTCATTATCCGACTCATTAAGGTAAGTGGCATAAACATACGGACTTGTACCCCCGGTAATTATCTTAATACCGGAAAACAAATCCAGCTTCTGACCATTCTTAAGCCCCGAAACCTTATACTCTCTCTTATTAACTTCAACATTGATGCCAAGTCGTTTCGCCGCTTCCCTGTCATATTCGGCTGTAACCGTTATAACATCTCCGTTAGACAAATCCTCGTCCTTACTGAGAATAATCTCTACCGTGTCCACAAACTCCCTGTAAACTGATTGAGATTCACCGGTACCATTCTTCCCCGCCAGGGCATTATACAATCCTACTTCATCCAAAGAGGCCTTCGCACATCCTCTGGAATTCACACCTTCAACCTTCACGACAACATACTCGGCAAGCGAAAATTCCTTTTTTGTAAATACTGTAAGCCAAAGTACCACCAGAACCACAAGTATCACCAGAGGAATTCCTACTTTCAATATGGTCGACAACCTATACTTCTTCATATTATCCCTAAACACATTTTTTATGTGTAAATAATACCATTTTTTTTAAATTTAATCAAGTATTTATGTCTCAGGAAAGATAATTTTTCATGGATTTTAATGCATTTTTCTCCAATCGGCTCACCTGAGCCTGGGAAATCTGTATTTCCTCTGCCACTTCCATCTGGGTTTTGCCTTCAAAGAACCTGAGTTTTATTATATTTTTTTCTCTGTCCGGCAAACGGTTTATGGCCTCTTTAAGCGCCATGTCGCTTACCCAGTTTTCTTCTGTGTTTTTGGAATCGCTCACCTGGTCCATTACATAAAGAGTATCTCCTCCGTCAAAATAAACCGGTTCATACAGTGATACGGGGCTTTGTATTGCATCCAGTGCATATACTATATTCTCTCTGCTTATTCCAATCTCCCGGGCTATTTCGTTGATTGTAGGTTCTTTCTGTTTTTCCCTTGTAAGTCTTTCTTTGGCATATATTGCCTTATATGCGGTATCTCTTAATGAACGGGAAACCCTTATCTGGCTGTTGTCCCGTATATACCTTCTAATCTCACCTATTACCATGGGCACGGCATAAGTTGAGAATTTTACCTGCTGGCTTAAATCAAAATTATCAATGGCTTTCATTAATCCTATGCAGCCTATCTGAAATAAATCATCCAGATTTTCACCGTTTCCCGAAAATCTTTGTACAATGCTTAAAACCAGTCTTAAGTTACCTTTGATATATCTGTCTCTGGCGTTTAAATCCCCGGCCTTTACTTTTTTAATAAGTTCATCCTTTTCAGCCTCAGTAAGCAACGGGAGTTTTGATGTATTGACTCCGCAAATTTCAACCTTATAAGTTGCCATATTTTGTACCTGCCAATCCATGTATTTTTTGTAACATTCGTACATGGATAGCATTTACAAAAAAACTTCCGTCTAATCATTTTTAGAATAAAAATGATTGCGGAAGTTTCTGGAAGGTATGTCATGTTTCATATATCAGAAAATGCCCGTCTCCATTCTGCCCTTTTCAAAATTATCATGGGTCTTGACATTATCGTATATCTCTCTGCCGTATTTCTGGCGTATCTGCATGAGATAAATATCATTATGAATATGCTCACAAACCACATCCACCATAAGAGGATTATTGGTTCTTGTGGCCCGCCATCTGGCATCTTCGCCGTAGCTGTCTGCAATTAATATTTCCTGCTCATCTACGGCTATCATAAGTCTTGTACATACATGATTAATTTTCATTTTATGATTATGGGAATATACATTGATTCCTGCCGGAATCTTACCCAGATTATAAAAAGAAAATATACATACATTAATATTGTTATCTACAAGGAATTCCAGTTCTTCCTTCAGTTCTGTAATGGGAAAATCCGCATTAATATATACATCCATTTTAGCACTTTTGAGAATGGATTTGGCAGCGGCTACCACATCTTTGTAGCCATGTATATGTTCAAACCATTCTTCATCTGCAACATCGATTTGTCTGTAAGGTACTTTTTCTTTGAGAATACTTGACATAATATATTCCTCCGGCAACTGCTTTATGACTATATTATATTGCTTTTGGAATATCCAGGCAAGCATATTTTCCCTATTCGTACCGTACGATATCCTTTTTAAGTCTCTTGATTATTTTCTTTTCAAGACGGGATATGTAGGACTGGGATATACCCAGTAAATCTGCCACCTCCTTCTGGGTCATTTCCGTACCGTCCGGAGAATTCAGCCCGAATCTTAAGTCTATTATGGTCCGTTCCCTGTCACTCAGCCGGTCAATGGCTTTTTTTAACAGTTTCTTCTCCACTTCATCTTCCATGTCCCGGTATATAATATCTTCATCCGTTCCAAGTATATCTGACAGAAGCAGTTCGTTGCCGTCCCAATCCACATTAAGAGGCTCATCGATGGATACTTCCTGCCGCAAGCCGGCGGTTTTTCGGATGAAC
>JBJEND010000004.1:0-4516 GCA_051880015.1 Butyrivibrio sp.
TGGAGAGCTGCAAAGCTTGCCGGTTTAAAAGAAGTGCCTGTTGTCATTAAGGATTACAGTAATCAGGAAATAATGGAAGTAGCTTTAATAGAGAACATACAGAGAGAGGACTTAAATCCTATTGAAGAAGCGCAGGCATATCAGAGTCTAATAAGAGAATATAATCTCAAGCAGGATGAGGTGGCAGAACGTGTATCCAAGAGCCGTGCAGCCATAACCAATGCAATGAGATTGCTTAAGCTGGATGAAAGAGTGCAGCAAATGGTTATAGAAGATATGATATCCAGTGGTCATGCCAGAACTCTTCTGGGAATAGAAGATAATGAACAGCAGTATACCATTGCAATGGAGGTTTTTGATAAAAAGCTCAGTGTAAGGGAAACGGAGAAGCTTGTTAAGGCATATAATAATCCTTCAAAATCCACGGATAAAAAAATACCTGAAAATGATTTTATATACAGAGATATGGAAGAACAGCTTAAAGCGGCTGTGGGAACAAAAGTTATAATTAAGAATAAAGATAAGAATAAAGGTAAAATAGAAATAGAATATTATTCTCAGGATGATTTTGAAAGAATTGTAGACTTACTTAAGAAGTAAAAGCTTGGAGGAGAACTAATGACAGAATTTATAAATATGATTAAAGATAATTCAGCATATATAATTATCGGACTTGTTGTTATTATTGTTATTTTAATAGTCATGGTGATATACAACGCTGTAAATTTTAATAAGCTGAATAAAAAATATACTTCTTTCCTGTCAGGTAAAGATGGTGAAAATCTTGAAGAGGTAATTTTAACAAGATTTAAGGAAATTGACAAGTTAAAAGTATCAGATAAGATAAATAAAAAGAGCATTGATGCAATCAATGAGGAACTTTTGTCCACATATAAGAAAATTGGTATTGTAAAATATGATGCGTTTAATGAGATGGGAGGAAAATTAAGCTTTGCGCTGGCAATGCTTGATAAGAGCAATAATGGTTTCGTTATGAACGCAATGCACAGCAGAGAGGGCTGTTACACATATATTAAGGAAATTGTAAAAGGTGAAAGCTATATTACTCTGGGTGAAGAGGAAAAAACAGCATTGGAACAGGCAATCAGCTCTGACAGTGTTGTAACAGATTAACAGCAGTTTATTCAAGGAGCATAGTAGTGAAAGTAGTAGATGTCAGAGAAATCCCTGAAAATGCAGTGCTTGCCAGAACTGTAACCAATGATGCAGGTGTTGTGCTTTTGTATGAGGGATATGAAATAACTGAAGAAACAGTTGAGAAACTTATTGAAAATAATATACAAACCGTCTGGATTAACACCAAAGGAAGAAAAGCAGATACATTTTCTGCTGAACGAATAGAAAATGATGTTATTACATGCGTTACCCACGCAATTAAATCAAGAATAAGGTTTAATGATGATGTGGAAATGAAACTGGTCACGGAACACGCATATAAGGTAATTACCAGAATCATAGAAGATGAAAATGTAATGAATTATATGGTCAATATTAAAAGAAAGAGTTCCGATATATATTCCCATATGATAAATGTTTCCGTAATGTCTGTGGTTATGGGAATTAAAATGAACATGAGCGAAGATACTTTAGATAATATTGGCATGGGTGCACTTTTTCATGATATCGGCCTATGTGATATTGACATGCAGTATACAGATGTTGAAATTGAAAATATGTCTTCTCAGGATAAAATGCAGTATAGAAGGCATGTCATCCAGGGATACGAGTTGATTCATAATTATGAATGGATTCCTGAAATGGTTAAACTTATTGTTCTGTCACATCATGAAAGGGAGGATGGAAGCGGATATCCCTTCCATAAGAGCAGTGAAAGAATACCTGCGGAAGTTAAGCTGGTGGCAATATGTGATTATTTTGATGAATTGGTAAACGGAATCGGATACGAGAAAAGAAAAGTTCATGAAGTAGTGGAATTTCTCAGAACCGGTGGAGCATATCTGTTTGATTATGATGTGGTTGCAAAAATTATCTCCAATATTGTCTGGTTTCCCAATGAATCTCTTGTTATTACCAATGATGGTGATATTGCAGAGGTAGTTTCCCAGAATAAAGGCCTTCCGGACAGACCCACCATCCGTTTGGTAAGGGACAAAAATGGTAAATATTATCAGGAAAAACTGATAAAAGACTTAACAGAATTCTTAACAGTGTTTATAATAGATACAGTGGAATAGAAACAGGAGGACATTAACAAATGTTGGATATGAAATTTGTCAGGGAAAATCCTGACATAGTAAAGGAAAATATTAAGAAGAAATTTCAGGACTCAAAGCTTCCTTTGGTAGATGAAGTAATTGCGTTGGATGAGGAATCCAGAGCAGCAAAGCAGGAGGCAGATAATTTAAGGGCAGACCGCAATAAGTTATCCAAGCAGATAGGGGCTTTAATGGGTCAGGGTAAAAAGGAAGAAGCAGAGCAGGTTAAGAATCAGGTTACTGCTAATTCCGAAAGACTGGCAGAGCTTGAAGCCAAAGAAGCAGAGCTTGAGGAAAAAGTTAAAAAGATTATGATGGTTATTCCCAATATAATCGACCCCAGTGTACCAATAGGCAAGGATGACAGTGAGAATGTTGAGATTCAGAAATATGGAGAACCCGTAGTACCTGATTTTGAAATTCCTTATCATACAGAAATTATGGAATCCTTTGACGGAATTGACCTGGACAGTGCAAGAAGAGTTGCAGGCAATGGTTTTTATTACCTCATGGGAGACATTGCAAGACTTCATTCTGCAGTTATCTCATATGCAAGGGATTTTATGATTAACAGAGGTTTTACTTACTGTGTACCTCCGTTTATGATTAGAAGTGATGTGGTTACAGGTGTAATGAGCTTTTCTGAGATGGAAGCCATGATGTATAAGATAGAAGGTGAGGATTTATACCTTATCGGTACCAGTGAACATTCAATGATAGGTAAATTTATTGATAATGTTCTGGAGGAGAAAAATCTCCCTTATACCATGACCAGCTATTCTCCGTGCTTCAGAAAAGAAAAAGGTGCCCACGGTATAGAAGAACGAGGAGTATACAGAATACATCAGTTTGAAAAACAGGAAATGATAGTAGTATGCAAGCCGGAAGACAGCAAGATGTGGTTTGATAAATTATGGCAGAATACCGTTGATCTGTTCCGCTCACTGGATATTCCGGTGCGTACTCTGGAATGCTGCTCAGGTGATTTGGCAGACCTTAAGGTAAAATCCATTGACGTTGAGGCATGGTCACCGAGACAGAAAAAATATTTTGAAGTAGGAAGCTGCTCTAATCTGGGAGATGCCCAGGCCAGAAGGTTAAGAATCCGCGTGAACGGTGAAAAGGGTAAATATTTTGCCCATACTCTTAATAATACTGTAGTAGCACCTCCGAGAATGTTGATTGCTTTTCTGGAAAATAATTTTAATGAAGACGGAAGCGTCAATATTCCTACTGTATTACAGCCATATATGGGAGGCATGACTAAAATAGTTAAAAAGGAAAAATAATATGCATCTTTATGAAGGAGCGGTGGGCCTTAGTGAAATATCTTCAAGGTCCGCCACGGAGATTCTAATAAAAAAGATAATAGATGATGCCGTACAGAACGGAGACGTTATGTATTATTCCGGCGTGGAATCTCCGGATGGTTTTTATGAGGCACAGATTAACTACTGTATGATAAAAAAACAGAACAATACAGAGTTTGAGGATATAGGTGGACTGGTTATAAGAGGTCTTTACAGTCCCTGTGAAAAGCTGTTTCGTATGAGTTTTTACTTCCCTTATGTAAAAGGCAGTGTCCCCCGTTATAATATGGAGGTTGTCATTGAGCGCCAGTCAGATAAGGAGGCTTACCTTGTACACAGTGTGGAACCCCGAAGAGATATAGCACCTATATTCTTTCTGAAAAATATAGTTGAATATCTTTCCAAAAAAGGTAATGATACAATAATAACCGATGCATTCACATATTTAAGTGCCTTATCGGTAAAAGGCAAAATAATACTTCCGATAAGGCAGACAAAGGCTCAGATAGATAAATGCAGGGCTGCGGCCAACAGACGTAATGAGTTACTGGATATGGCCATGAAGGGGGATATAAAAGCCATAGACGACCTTACAATAAGGGACTATGACACTATTTCTGATATATGTCAGAGAGTGCGCAAAGAGGATGTATATTCCATTGTAGATACATCTTTTATTCCTTCCGGTCTGGAATGTGACAATTTTTTTGTTGTAGGTAACATAGAGGAAGTGTATGAGCTTACTAATGAGATTACGGGAGAAAATATATATTATATGCTTCTGGAATGCAACGATTATATGATTAACCTGGGAATTAACAGTAAGGATTTGTACGGAATGCCTCAGGCAGGCTGCCGCTTTGTGGGCAAAATCTGGATTCAGGGAAGCATATACTTTGATAATTGAAAAGTTTCATGTCAAGCATATTTGAAAATGTCCCAAAATAATTGAAACATTAGCCCCGGCAT
>JBJEND010000005.1:0-4443 GCA_051880015.1 Butyrivibrio sp.
ACAATGGCTTTCTTTACGATGGACTGAATATCGGAAGGACTGTAAAGCCTGCTGTTGACCGTATTAGCCTTTGTGACCCAGAATCTGCCGTTTGCAGGGATAAACTCCTCCCAAGGACAGGCTTTTACACTTTCAAAAAGTTCATCATAGGTTACTGCCCTGAATTTCCCCACGCTTAACAAAACTCTCTCTGCAGTCCTGATAAATATATTGCTTCTGCATATACCCTCTGCATCCCCTGTGAAAGTGACCCTTCCGTCAGACACCTCTTCTATTTCATATCCTAAATCGTATACTTCTCTTTTTAAAACAGCTTCCAGACCGAAATGGCATGGTAAAACAATGGAAAAAGTTCTCATTTTAATCCTCACGGTATTTAATGAATATACTATAATTTTTTTTGCGTAAAGTGTCAAATATATTTTCAGGATACCAGATATTTTCCGTCATATCCTTTTATTCCGCCGATAAGAGCTTTCACAACATATCCCCTGTCAAAAAGCTCCTTTGCCGCCAGCATACTGCTTCCTCCTCTTTCACAGTACAATATGAGTATTAAGTCTTTCGGCATTTTATTGTATTCCTTTTCCAGTTTTTCAAAAGGAATGTTAATGGAATTTTCAATATGGCTGCGTTCAAAAGACTTACCATCCCTTACATCAATTATTAAAGCTCTTTTGCTGTGTACATATTTATCTATTTCCTGTGACGAAATCATTTCAAATCTCAGCATTTTACCCTCACACGATTCTCTATACTATATTTTATTCTCACCGGTCCTGTCCCGATACAAAAAAGGCAGACCAAAGGTCTGCCATAACAGTTATTTGCAGTCAGAGCTGTTTGAGCCTTCGTTGGAAGAATTCTTGCTCTTGTTGCTGTCCTTTGTGGAATTTTTCTTGTTAGTCTTGTTAGATTCGTTTGAGTAATCCATTGAGTTGCCTTCATTATTTGTATTATTTTTTGCCATAACTGCCTCCTTAATAAATCCAATTAATATTGGTTACAATCGGTAGTATGTTCAAAAAAACAGCTATTATTCCGGTTCGGGAATTTTTCGTAAATCAAATTCCAAAATTGACATTATGACAATGCTGATAATAAAAGGTATATAATAGGTAGAAAGCCTGTAAATAATCATGCAGGAGCCCGCCGTTACTTTACCGAACACCACTGCAAAAAGCACTGAAAATACCACCTCCAGGGAACCTACTCCTCCGGATGTGGGAATAACTCCCATAAGAAGCTGCATAAGTGCAGTAACGGTAAGCGCTTCCCCTACGGATATTTCTCCCAAATCCCCTCCCATGGCGAAAATTGCTATTACCGGAATAAAATACCAGCAGCTCTGCCTTATAATGTTAATCAGAATAAATTTAAACCATTCCAGTGGTTTTCTGACAATACGGCAGCTTGCATCATGGAGCAGGCCTAACTGTGCCTTAATCTTATCGTTAAGCTTATACTTAGCCAGCTTTCCCCTGCCAAGTATCTTATCTAACAGTATGGAAATGAATTTGTGAAACCATGCAGCAGAACATACAAGTATAAGTACAACTATTATAATTACGCTGAGTCCCACTCCGGCATATATATAACCAAAGGTATTTGAGAAATTATCCAATACAAATTTATTATTCAATGCCAGCATCACCATGGCATATATAACTATCGTTACTTTACTGAATACATAAGGTGAAGTAAGTATACCAAATGCTTTTCCGGCATCCACCTTCTTTCTGTGAAGATAAGCAACCTGTGCCGGTTTGATTCCCACTCCGAAAGTTGTCACATTGAAAAAAATACTCATATATGCAAGAGCAACGCACCTAAGATAATTGATTTTGCAGTTTTCTTTTTTCAAAAGGGACCAATAGATGAAAGCATCTATAAAATAATACAAATTTCCCAATATAACCGTAGATATGAAAATACTTTTCTCTGCCCTTTTTACCTGATAAAATATGTCCTTATATGTATCCTTAAACATATAGCAGAGAATACCGGCCATAAGCAGAATAAGCAGAAACTGTACCGCAAACTTTATAATTTTCTTATTCTTTCGTTTCATTATACCCCTCGTATTATTATCCTGGACAATCGCTTCTATATGATATAAAAAAACCTGTCAACAGTCTGACAGGTTAAAACGCGCCGGAGAGGATTCGAACCCCCGACACCACGGTCCGTAGCCGTGTGCTCTATCCAGCTGAGCTACCGGCGCAAATGTTGCAGAATCACCACAACTTTGATAATTCTACAATGATAACCACTTCTTGTCAAGACTTTTAAATAAATTTATGAGTATTTTTCCAAAAGTTGCTGTTTTATATTATATAAGTCAGTGGATAAATCTACATAATGCACATGAGGATTCTCAAATCGCTGCTCTTCGGGCCAAACCGTTGTTTCCAGCTGATACTTTACTTTTGCCTGTATTTCTTTAATATCAGGAAGTCTGTATACCAGTTCTCCGTTTTTAAATATTTCCTTCTGAAGCTTCTCACAGGTGAAATTGGTAAAGGAACGCCTTTTCCATGGTTTTTTCTCATCCATATAGGGATACGGCTTGTCTGCATCAATTACCTCATCTGCCAGAGTAATCACATCGGCAATTCCGTATCCGCTGTTTTTATCGTATATTCTCCACAGAGCTTTAAATCCCGGTGTGGTAATCTTCTCAATGTTTTCCGAAATTTTAATCTTAGGCTCATATACGCCATTTCTTTCTACTGCGGCAAGCTTATATACGCCTCCAAAAACAGGCTGGGATTTTGCAGTAATCATTCTTTCTCCCACACCATATGAATTAATTCTTGCGCCCTGCTCATTAAGTGAAGTTATGGTATATTCGTCGATACTATTCGAAACAACAATGCTGCAATCCTCGCATCCTGCCGCATCCAGAATCTTTCTGACTTTTTTTGTCAGATAAGCTAAATCCCCGCTGTCGATTCGTACACCTTTAAGCCGCTTTCCCATGGGTTCAAGAACTTCTTTTGCAACTTTTATTGCATTATTTATACCGCTTTCAAGTACATTATAGGTATCTATAAGAAGTACGCAGGCATCAGGATAAACTTCCGCATATGCCTTAAATGCTTCGTATTCCGAATCAAAAAACTGAACAAAAGAATGAGCCATGGTTCCCACAGCCGGAACTCCAAACATCTCATCAGCCATAACCGTGGCAGTGGAACCCACGCCTCCTATATAGCAGGCTCTTGAGCCGTATATGGCACCGTCACTTCCCTGCGCACGTCTGGCACCGAATTCCATAACCGACGCCTTTCCGGCAGCCCGGACAATTCTGTTTGCTTTGGTTGCAATTAAGGACTGATGATTTATGGTTAATAAAAGCATGGTTTCCAGCAGTTGTGCATCTATTAATGGTGCAACAACCGTAACCAGCGGAGTATTGGGATATACAACGGTTCCTTCCGGGACTGCATATATATCTCCGGTGAATTTAAAATTCTTAAGATATGTCAGAAAGTCTTCACAGAACATCTTTTTGCTTCTCAAATACTCTATATCATTGTCCGTAAATGAAAGGTTCTGTACATATTTAATAAACTGCTCCAGGCCGGCAAAAATAACAAATCCGCCGTCATCGGGATTTTTCCTGTAAAACATATCAAATACTACTCTCTGGTCCTTCAGTCCCTTTACAAAATAACCGTTACTCATTGTAAGTTCATAAAAGTCCATCAGCATTGTAAGATTTCTGTTATCTTCTATAAAAATATTCATATCATTTATCCTTTGCTTTTTTTCATAGTAAACTTATTTTATTATATTGTCAATTAAAGAAAAGCCAGAAGTTCATTCATAAAATCCTGTTCTATACTTATTATTTCAAAGGAAATATCCTTGATTTTACTTTCTGCACCCTTATATTTATTTACAAATCTGCTTAGGGATTTTATACCCATATTACATCCATCCACCATAAGTTCAGCAATTTTTGAGCTACCGTCATCAATTAATAATTTTACCTCTGTCCCGATTGATGCAACAGCCTTGGTAAATTGATTAGGGTCCTTCTCTTCTTCTCCTGCTTCATTGAGAAGCTTGTGACATTCATCGCCCAGCTTAATATGTTTTTTGTTATAATCCTCAATTATTTTTTTTAATTTTTCTTCCTTTACATAAGGTATTACCTGTTCCATACTGCTGGTAGCGTTTTTGCATCCGCTGTTACATTCTTTCAAAAGTTCAATACTATCACAATTCATTGCCATACCTCACATTTATATTATTTACAGTTAATATGAGGTTTTTTTATGTTATTTATGCAGATATATAAATAACGAGAATGTCGAATACTCAACATTCTCGTATATAATACATAATGCCGGCGACCGGAGTCGAACCGGTACGGGAAGTTAATCCCACGGGATTTTAAGTCCCGGGCGTCTGCCAATTCCGCCACGCCGGCAT
>JBJEND010000006.1:0-4443 GCA_051880015.1 Butyrivibrio sp.
GATATTTGGGAATTTTACTTTCCGATTTGAGGTACTTTTATTTTACTATATACACTCATACTTTCTCTCTACATTCTGTAGGTGATGTCTGAATTGATGTAAAAATCCCTCCAGATCAGGCTCAGTGAGATAGATTTCACCTGTAGCCGCAACATAGTTATTATCCCTTACCCATACTGTGATAACCGGGATAGATACTTGATACAGATCAGAAAGCTCTGTATTGAGCTCCCTGAGAGCCTCCAGAGCCTCTAAACCATCAATCCATCATCAATCACTTTTTTGACCGCTGTAAGGGCTCCTGAGCCTTTATACAGCTTCTCATAGAAATCAATTCTATCCCTGATCGTCATAAATCGTTCCCTCCTAACTCAATAAGAATTATACAAATGTCTCCATTTATCTAACCAGTTTTTAGCTCCTCTACATGAATTTTTATTAAGAGGGCTTTCATCTCCTTCCTCATAAAGATCTACCTCATGCCTTACAGAAGAATACACTTTATTAAAACTATCCTGATAACAAAATTCATTATATCTGTACTTATTCACAGCCAGTGATTCTAATCTCTGAATAGCAGTAAGAACATCTCCTTCCAACTTAAAATTATACCGACTCTGCAGCTCTTTTAAATCTTCCAACTCAGCCGCCTTCTGTTCCTTTCTATCTTTTTCTGCCTTTTCTTTCAACTCAGCCAGTCTCTTTTTATGTCTTTCCTCAAACTCTTTATTTTCTCTGTCCCACTGATCCCAAAATTCTCCTAATCCTGTACTCATAGCTACTACCTCCTCAGTATTTGAGGAAAGTATACCACAAAAATGAAATTCATAGTAACCCCTTTATGGCTCAGGAACCCCCATTTATATCCTACTACCATCCTCCTCACGCACACATTCCACTTGCAATCAACTTTTTACCAATCCTCTTTACATATGAATGTACAGAGGGAGTCTTAACACCTAAATACCTGGCTATTTCTGGTTTAGAATTGCCGGATACTAAAAGAGAAACAACTTTTTTCTCTCTATCTGAGAGATCCAGCTCATCCAGAAGCATCATAATCTCTACCAGTCCATAATCTTCACACTCTACGGAAAACTCACGATTTCCTAAAGTGTCTCCCTCTTCCTCATACTCACTGTTACTGTTTAATTGTTCAAAGCTCTCAACAAATCCTTTAGGATTTCTTTTCTGACTGGTAGCAATTTTATACAATGTATTGTAATTTCTACATAAACAAGAATACAGGTATGTAGTAAATGAGGCTCCTCTTTCCTCATCCCATGTCTGAGCGGCATCCCACAAAACTATATTTCCCTCACTTACCAGATCTTCTACCTCAGTTCCCAGAATGCTCTTTGAATATTTTACAGATAATCCATAAACAATTCCTTTGCATCTTTCCATAATTTCCTGTAATATTTCTTCATTTTTTTCCTGTTTGTACTTTATTACCAGCATTTCCGTTTCATAAGTCCTGTAATTATCTTTCATTTCCTGTGCCCTCCTGTTCTTACATTATGTAGGTGCCCCTACTCTTTAAATATAGTAGGTGCCCCTACTTTTGTCAACGATTTTTTAGTTAATCTAAAAAACTCTTAACAAGAACAGCGTTTTGCTTTATACTAAGTACATAAAAAACAGGAGTGTATTACTGAAATGACAACTTCAAAAGAGCGTCTTGAATACATCAATAACTGGAAAGAAGAAAAAACGGATTTAATCCGAATCCGTGTACCAAAAGGGAAAAAAGAGGTGTATCAAGATCTTGCCTCCAGATCCGGAGCCAAAAGTCTTACTGCATATATAACCGGGCTTCTGGAAGAAAAATTAAAAGAGGAGCAATAAGCTCCTCTTTCCTCATCATCTATTTTTACAAAACTCCGTTTTCTTGTAAATACCTCAAAAATCCCTCACAGCCCTCTACAACATCTGAATAGGTTTCATCAAAGTTACCTGTATACCACGGATCAGCTATATCTCTTCCTGATCCAGAAAAGGATAAAAGTTTATACACCTTTCCCTCAGGATCACCCTTTAACATCCTGTTAAGATTTCGTATATTAGCCGTATCCATGCCTATAATATAATCAAACTTTTCATAATCCGCTAAAGAAATCTGCTTAGCTCTATGAGGCACCAAGGGGATCCCAACCTCTCTCAGCTTATTCACAGTCCCCCTGTGGGGAGGATTTCCAATTTCTTCTGTACTGGTTGCAAAACTGTCTATGATAAACTGATCTCCTAATCCCAGAGGCTTTATTTTGTAAGTAAATACACTCTCAGCTAAAGTTGATCTGCAAATATTGCCATGACAGCAAAAAGCTACTCTTATCATTATTTTCTCCTCTCTATGCGGCTATTTTAAAACCGACTGTATATCCGTTTACTGTTTGTTCTGAAAAGTACAGATGTTGCCGTGACATATAAATAGTATTTTTAGCATACTTCACATAACCTCTCATATCTTCTTATATCCTTTTAAATAGGGCATTTTCTGGATATTCTGCTTATTTTGATTTTCATATTTTTTCTTATAACTTCTTATTTCTTCTCGGTTAATTGTCCCAAAATCTGGCCCAAAATAATACTTGGGTCAAATTATGATATATTGACGTTTTTATACGGCATAAAATATCATAGATATTACTATTTTACAATAAAAACCGCTTATATAGAAACTATTATCTTGCCTTTTTTGCATTTGATATACTATCATCTTCTAACTTGTTTATTTCTTCTTTTGCATGAGAATATCCAATATGTGTATACACATTAAGTGTAACCTCAATGCTTGAATGTCCCATAAGGTATTGAAGCGTTTTTGCAGAAATACCAGACTTTACCATGTTTGTACAATACGTGTGTCTACATACATGAGGAGTTACTTTCGGCATTTGAACTTTATATATCTTATTATACTTTTGGCATATATGCTGAAAATACTTTTCCCAATGCATTGAGATCATTGGCATATTGTTTTTGTCTAAGTATAAAAAACCAATTCGTCCATCTACCATAGGTTCTGTTTTGGGGGCAATACGATTATCAAAAATAGATCGAAAACACTCTTCAACGTCTTTTTTTATCGGTAACAATCTTGTACCAGCATTTGTTTTGGTCGGGACTATAATATACACTCCTTCTTGTGTTCTATGAAGCTGATGATCAATATTTAGAGTGTGTTCTTTGAAATCAATATCAGAAATAGTAAGTCCACAGAATTCGCTGATTCTTATGCCAGTCTTAAACAAAATATAGATTCCTTCGTAATATTTGCAAAAATGCTGATCATTTTTTACAAATTGTAAAAAATCTCTTTCCTGTTTGCTTGTTAATGATTGCCTTTGAACACTATCATTAATTAGTATTTTTGATAGTTCAAATGAAAATGGATTATAAGGGAGAAGTTCATCCTCCACTGCCATTTGAAATGCCGGACGCAATACCGAACGTATATTATGTATTGAACTAAAACTCCTTCCTGCTGTTTGCAGTCCAATGAGAAAGAGTTTTGCATCAGAAAATTTGATTTTATCAATTGTTTTTCGACCGAAAGGGTCATTAGCCAGCATTCTCTGAACTGTTTTATACATAGCTCTTGTATTATGAGAAACAGATGTTTTTGTTTCTATATATCGCTCAACAAGTTCGCAAACATTTGTCCCGTCATTATATACTCCTTTATAAAGCAGAACTTGAAGTTCCTTCTCTTGTTCTCTTAATGATTTCTTATGTTTCTTACCTGATGGAGTAACATCTGCTTCAGTCAAACGCCAACTAGTCAGTTTTTTTCGCTTTTTATTACGGTCTGTGAATCTATATGTATAACTTCCATCTTTTTCCTGGTATTCGCCTTCGTGAAGGATCCTACCTTTAGTATCACGTCTCTTTTCACTCATTTTCTTTCCTCCTGTTTAAAAGAACGTGACATAGCATAGCTAATTATACCATGTACAGTTTATGAATTCTATAATTTTATAAAGAATCTATTTCATCCACGAAGTTTTCAAATTTTTTTCTTTTTATTAGTGTTCTGTTACCAATCCAAAGTAAATAGTTAGCTGAAGGATTGGAAGTTATTAGTTTTCGTATTTTATTTTCACCGATGTGAAAATATTCTGCTGCTTCTTCTATAGTAAGCACATATTTTTCCCAAACAGGTATTCCATTTGTGTTCATTATTTCACCTCTTTCTAGCTTAGCTTTTGAAGCAATATGGGCAAAAAAAAATATTTGCCATCTTTAGTATGTTATTTTTACGTCCTTGTTCTCCAGAATCAGCCCAGCACTGAATTTCTTGCCAGATTTACTTACAAATCCGCTCTTCTTTTCTAATTTTCCTGTTTCTATCAATGTTTTCACATCCGCTTCACTAAGCTTTTTTCGGGTCAATCATTTTTCTTATGGGTTTAGCCCCAAATGTTTTAGGTTATCGCCATC
>JBJEND010000007.1:0-4421 GCA_051880015.1 Butyrivibrio sp.
ATTCCTTAAATAATTCCGACACAAAAAGGCCGTCAAAAGACGGCCCGCACACCAGCATCAGAGTGGAAACCTCATTGGCCTTAATGTATCTTCCTATTACCGAATAGTCCTCCTGTTCTGTCATATCTGTCTCCTCATTAATTATCTTCCGGAATAAGCCTTATTATATCCTCAAAGGGCATACAAAGCTCATCGCATTCCTTTGCTCTGTGATTTTTTAAAATCATTTTTGCTGCATTCTGCATTGCGGGAAAACCGCTTCTCGTAAGATGATTGGCATAAATAACCACGTTTACACCGATTCTACTGAATTCCTCTTCCGTAACCTCATTAAATGCAGTAGGCACCACAACAATGGGGGTAGTCATATCCTCTGCCCTGAATCTCTCAACGAATTCAAACACCTCCCGGGGGTCCTTTTTTCTGCTGTGAATCATAACTGCATCCGCACCGGCATTTTTGTAGGCAAATGCCCGTTGCAGTGCGTCTTCAACTCCTTTATCAAGAATCAGGCTCTCTATTCTGGCGCATATCATAAAATCCTTCGTTTTCTGAGCTTTTTTACCTGCTGAAATTTTGGCACAAAATTCTTCCATGGTTGTCTGTGTCTGTGAAACCTCTGAACCGAAAAGGGAGTTCTTTTTAAGACCTTTTTTATCTTCAATAATAACCATGGAAACTCCCATTCTTTCAAGAGTTTTTACGGTATATACAAAATGCTCGGCTAAGCCTCCTGTGTCTCCGTCAAATATAACAGGCTTCGTGGTAACCTCCATTACATCGTCTATTGTCCGGTATCTGGATGTCATGTCCACAAGTTCTATATCCGGCTTTCCTTTGGCCGTTGAATCACACAAGCTTGAAATCCACATTGCATCAAACTGATTGGCTTCTCCGTTATGATATACTGCCGTATTTTCAGCAATAAGTCCTGTCAGACCGCTGTGAGTTTCAATAGCTGTTATCAGTCCCTTAAGTTCCAGTATTTTTCTCAGTCTTCCCCGCCTGTTGTCAGGAAGGGACAGCTCAGCCCTTGCCCTTTGGTCCAATGCTTTATATTTATCATCATCGGAATAGGGATACTCTATAAGTTCTCCTCCGTATACAGCCAGTTCTGCTACCACCTCATCTCTGATGTTTTTCTGAAATCCGCTTCTCCAGTCATCTCCATGAACTACATAATCAGGCTTTAGTTTTCTGATATTGTCTGCATAGCTTAATTTTTTCTGCTCTACCACATTGCTGACACCGGTTATATTTTCAAAAAGAATCTTTCTTTCCTCAAAAGGCATGAGCGGATATCTCTTGTATCCCGAAACAGCTTCATCCGATAGTACGCCTACAGTCAGTTCCCCCAGTTTTGCTGCCTTCTTAATTATGGAAATATGACCACTATGTATCATATCTGTAGAAAAACACATATAGACTTTTTTATTGGGTGTATCTTTAAGTCTGATATTTACTTTTTCCAAATCCTCGGGAGTATCTATTTCATGGCATAATCCGTCCCGGATATCCACAGGATATATTGGGCATGTTTCCGATATGGCATTAAAAGCATTTTCAGCATAACATTTTACGTTCCCTGCCCTGCAAAAAGCGGCAATACTGTCCAGCCAAAGCTTCCATTCTCTTTGGTTAATCCTGTAAAGAGGCTGGGCAGCAATAGCCGAATCAAAAAATTCTATGCCAACTGCTTCTATCTTACTGTTTCTGATGACAGCTTTAAAATCCTTCTGCAAAAGAGGAAGAGTGCTGCTGACAGCCATACATGAATATGGATAATTCATAACACTGCCCAGAACATTTTTTTCAAATACCAAATCTCCGTGCATCAGAATAATATCTGAATCTGCGGTTTCATCGGATGAAAGATAAATAGAATATATATAATTGGTCTCGTCATACCTTTCATTGTGAACATATTTAATCTGAATAGGCAGGTCAAGAAGACTGCAGTATTCCTTTAAAGTCTCTTCAAACGGTCCTGTAGTTATGACACATTCTTCAATTCCCGCATCCGACAGCATTTTAAGCTGTCTTTCGAGGACAGTTTCCCCTGTACTTATCCGGGTCAGACATTTGGGCCTGCTTTCAGTTAATGATCCCATCCTCTTTCCTATTCCGGAATTTAATATTAACGCCTTCATATATTCACCTACCCTTATGGCTTTATACTGAATATATTATATTAAATCACCTCAAAAAACCACTTATTTATTTAAATACTTTTGCCTTTTCACCAAGGGTGAAATCATTTTCCCTACACTGTACGTGAAAAAATCAGTGAGGTGAGTATTATCCATGGTCAATATCGGTACACGGCTTAAAAAACTTCGTACAGAAAATAAACTTACGCAAACTCAGGTTGCAGAAATTTTCGGGTTAGGCGTAAGCTCAATTTCTTCCTATGAATCAGGCGACAGAAAGCCATCCTATGCTATTTTAAGGAAATATGCTGCCCATTTCCATGTATCCACTGACTATATTCTCGGCATCGACAAAAAAGAGCTTTTGGATATATCTGATTTAACAGAAGATCAGAAGGTGTCTGTTAAAATGCTTATCAGCAAATACAGAGAAGGCAGATAAATCGATCTGTCAATTTCAAGAAAAATCTTTTATAATCATCATAATATTTACAGTAGTAAATTTTTACTGAAAGTGATAGAATTGAACCAGATAGAACTGGCCACTTTTGAGGACAGAAAATACGGCATCGACAAGTGGGCAAGGCTTTTTAATTCTACAACGTGGGAGGAATTGAGAATGTGTGCAGATGACAATGAAGCTTTAAACTCAGCAGTTAATGATATCTACAGATATAATTCCGACTGGGCTGTCCGTGAACAGTGCGAAGCCCGTGAAGCCTACTATGCAAGGCAGGCGTATCAGGAAAATAAAATAAAAGAACTCACTGCCAGGCTGGAGGAGAATGCCGTACAGATGGAAGAGAATACTCTTCAATTGAAAGAAAATGCTATACAACTGAAAGCCATAGAGCAACAGCTCAAAGAGAAAGATGCGGAGATTGCAAGGCTCCGCGCAATGTTAGAAGAAAGCTGATTATTGCAACTTTTTTACAGAAAAAGCTGCAGCACCAACAGCACTGCAGCCTTGTAATCTTTTACCATGTACGAGAATTTAGTTCTTTAAACTGGGCAACCGTAGGAACATGGGAGTTCATACCACCATCTACATTAATAATCTGTCCGCTCACATAAGCACTTTCATCAGATGCAAAATATACACACATATACCCTATATCCTCCGGGCATCCATAACGATTAACCATAATATTGCTTAAGAAAATATCCTTAAGTGCCTGCGGTACATGTGCTTCATTCTGTGGTGTAACAATTAATCCCGGGCGCACACAGTTACAGCGGATATTCTGCTTGCCATACTGGAGTGCAGTGGATTTTGTAAGCATATCCACTCCAGCCTTGGCACACGCATAAGCCGTAGAACCGAGATCTCCTCCGCAGGAAGCCATAGATCCGATATTGATAATAGAACCTCCGTTTTCATTTTTCTGCATATACGGAAGAACACATTTTGTTGTGTAGAATGTACCACGCATATCACTTTGGAATATGCTGTCCCACATCTCTATTGTCAGCTCATCCACCCGGCCATCTTTTAACGCCACATTAGCTGCATTATTGACCAGAACATCGATTTTCCCATATTTTTCAGCTGTGTCAGCCATCAGTTTCTCTATACTTTCCGTATCCGTAATGTCCATAAAGTGATAGGAGGCCTCTCCACCCTCTTTAGTAATGCTGTCTACCACGGCCAGGCCCTTTTCTTCCCTACGTCCACATATAACCACCTTTGCGCCTTCTGCTGCATACAGTCTGGCAATTCCTATGCCAATACCGCTGGTAGAACCGGTAACAATCGCAACTTTGTCTTTTAATCTGTCCATTATAATAACCCTCCTTAAATTGCTTATACTAATTTAACTATATACTACTTCCCCCAAAAAACAATACTTTTTTTATTAAAATTCTTATTTTTCGTCCCGGCACTCGAGCGTAAACCGGTTTTTGTCAAACAGCAGGAGCCCTTCATTACGCATTTTACACAATTCATTTGACATTGCACTTCTGTCAACAGAAAGAAAATCAGCAAGCTGCTGTCGGTTAAAGGGTATTGTAAAAGTATTTTTGTTTTGTCTTACGGCCTCTTCTGATGAATATGATATTAACTTTGCTCTGGTGGTACGTTTTGATATATGATTTAATTTCTGCACCAGTTTCCGATTCTTTTCGGATATGGCAAAAATCATATTCCGCACTATTTTTGAATGATATTTACAGGCTGAAGGGCAAATTGTAATTAAGCGGTCAATATCAAAAGAAATCACTGCACTGTCCTCATCAGCAATAACGTCATTGAGCATGTCCCCACTTTTG
>JBJEND010000008.1:0-4415 GCA_051880015.1 Butyrivibrio sp.
GAATGAGCTTTGTGGAAAGATAAGGCAGAATGATATCATATACAAAGATGAAATAATCAGAATAACTGCCTCCTTCGGTGTGGCAGAAGGAACAGGCTTAGATTTGGAAGAGGTAATAAAGACAGCTGATGACAGGCTGTATACGGCAAAGGAAAACGGAAGAAACAGAGTTGTTGCTTCTTAACTTGACTTTTTCTAATCATTATATAGAATAGATATATAAATATGGATGGAAGGATTTTAACATGAGCAATATTATTTTAACAGGGGACAGACCTACAGGAAGACTTCATGTAGGACATTATGCAGGCTCCCTGAAAAGAAGAATAGAACTGCAGAATTCAGGAAAGTATGATGAAATTTATGTAATGATTGCAGATGCCCAGGCATTAACCGACAACGCTGATAAGCCTGAGAAAGTGCGTCAGAATATAATAGAAGTTGCATTGGATTATCTGTCCTGCGGATTGGACCCTGAGGTTTCCACGCTTTTTATACAGTCCATGGTGCCGGAGCTTACAGAGCTTACATTTTATTATTCCAATTTGGTAACTCTTGCCAGATTGCAGCGTAATCCTACAGTAAAGACGGAAATAGAACTGCGTAAATTCGAGGGCAGCATTCCGGTGGGATTTTTGACTTATCCCATCAGTCAGGCTGCGGATATTACTGCGTTTAAGGCTACCTGTGTTCCGGTAGGAGAAGATCAGAAGCCCATGCTGGAGCAGACAAGGGAAATAGTTCGTAAATTTAACGATGTATACGGAGAAACATTGGTAGAACCGGAAATTCTTCTGCCTGATAATAAAGCATGTTTAAGACTCCCCGGTACGGATGGTATGGCTAAGATGAGCAAGTCTTTGGGAAACTGTATCTATCTTGCGGATACTGAAGAAGATGTTCGTAAAAAAGTTATGTCAATGTTTACAGACCCGGATCATATCAGGGTAGAGGACCCGGGCAAAGTAGAAGGTAACCCGGTATTTATTTACCTCAGGGCATTCAGCAGACCGGAGCATTTCGCCGAATTCCTTCCGGAATATGCCAATCTCACCGAACTGGAGGAGCACTATACCCGTGGAGGTCTGGGAGACGTTAAAGTCAAGAAGTTCCTTAACAATGTTCTCCAGTCAGAGCTTGCACCTATTCGTGAGAGAAGGAAACAGTGGGAGAAGAATATCCCTGCAGTATATGAGATACTTAAAGAGGGAAGCAGGAAGGCAGAGGCTGTAGCTGCCAAGACACTTCAGGAAGTTAAGGAGGCCATGAGAATTAATTATTTTGACGATATGGCACTCATTAAGGAACAGGCAGATAAGTACAGCAATGTATAACTGCTATCTCTTTAATGTAATTTTACAGTCAAGTCCGCTGGTGTATGAATTATTACCCAGAACAGACAGAATTTTGTCAGAAGAATCACCCATTAAGTGATATGAGTTTTCCAGTGCTGTCTGCATGAGTTCCATGCAGGCGGCATATTTTTGTGCGGATTTTTCCATTATTTCATATACAGAGGAATTGTCCCTGTGGGTGCTGTCCCAGGGGTTGGACCATTCTCTGTGGGATTCGTTGCAGGGATCCTCCGTATGGGAGATATCGTTAATAAGCAGCGGAGATAAAAAATCATGTCCGAATATACGGTGCTCCAGGCTGTTGATAAAATAATATTTTAATTCCGTGGAATCCGTAAGCATGGCACATTCCATATGAAAAGCCATAATGGCAGAATGTATGGATTGTACGGAAATGTCTATCCCATAGGTACGGAATATAACACTGTGAAGAAGATTGGCGATAACCCTTCTTTCATAAATTGACAGTGATACCCGGGCAGAATGGGAAAAATCTGCCTGATGTATTTTCTTGTAACGCCATAGAACTTCCCTGTCAATGTCGGTCTCCAGACCATAGTGCCTGCCCATTGTTTTGCGGGTAAGGGATACTCCGACTCTGCTGTACACATAGGGATGAAGGGATGTGTCCAATAAATAATGCCCCATAAAGCCCTGAATATATGAGGATACAATACCAAAGTCTTTTTTGCCGTGAACCTCCTCCATGTATTTAATCATTTCATGGAAAAAAGAATTGGTATTTTCCTTGTGTAAAACTGAACCTATATTCATCTGTTTTCCTATGGAAGCAGGAAGATAGAAAAAGAACAAATCCGGACCCTGAAGCCCCAGTGTATACACGTTGCGGTTTACCTTAAGCATGGTCCTTAAAGATTCGTTTTTGATTTTTTTATAAGAATTAACTCCGAACAAATAATGAGTGACAAATCCGGGCATATTATTACTCCTTTAATATTGATAATTACAGTATAACCGGAAAAAATATTTTGTAAACTGCATAAACTTGAAAAATATATGAAGTAATGTTAGAATTGAGCCCGTGAATTATTTATGCAAAGAAAGAGTGATGAAATTGAAATATAAAGTGCTGGCATTTGATATAGACGGAACCCTTACCAATTCCCAAAAGAAGCTGGAGGATGGTACTAAAAAGGCTATTCTTGAGGCTGCAGACAAAGGCTGCACAATAGCCATTGCAACGGGAAGACCGGTGCCGGGTGTAAAGGAACTGGCGGATGAGCTTTGTTTTGACAGGATTAACGGATATGTAATTTCTTTAAACGGCGGATTGGTGATGTCATGGAAAGATAAGAAAACTATTCTGGAAGAAAAAATACCTGTGGAGTATAATCCGATTATATGTGATTTGGCAAAGCGTTATCCGGTTACCCTGCTGACCTATCTGGGTGATGATGTCATAACGGAAAATCCTGATGACAAATATGTGGAGATAGAAACAAGAATAAATAAAATAAAGGCAGTATATGTCAGCGATTTAAAATCATATATTAATTTTCCTGTGCCAAAATTTCTCATGGTGGGAGACGGGGATAAGATGGCGGAAATAGAAAAAGAGGTAAAAGAAATCCTTGGGGATATTCTGGATGTATACCGTTCCGAGCCTTTCTTCCTTGAAATCCTTCCCAAAGGAATTAATAAAGCCAAAGCCCTTGAAACACTCCTTAATAAAGTGGGAGCCCAAAAAGATGAACTTATGGCCTTCGGAGACGGTTATAATGACATTTCCATGATTGAATATGCCGGAATGGGTGTTGCCATGGCAAACGGTAATGAAATTATTAAAGAAAAGGCCGATTATATTGCCCCCTCCAATGATGAAGGCGGAATAGAAAAGACTTTAAAAAAATTCGTACTGGACTAGCACACTTTAATGTGCTAAAATCTTACTTAATTAAAGTGTTACAAATAAATTTCAGAGGTGGAGTTTAATGAGTAAGAAGATAAGGACGGAAGCGGTGGATCATCTTTTTGAGGCCATTTTATGCCTCCGTAATAAAGAAGAATGCTACAGCTTTTTTGAGGATGTATGTACGGTTAATGAACTGGTATCACTTTCACAGCGCTATGAGGTTGCCAAGATGCTTCGCGAGAATAAAACATATCTTGACATTGCAGCGAAGACGGGAGCATCTACAGCCACCATAAGCCGTGTAAACCGTTCGTTAAATTACGGATGTGACGGTTACGATATGGTATTTGAAAGACTTGATAAAGAAAAATAACAGAAGGGTTTCCCTTCTGTTATTTTTTGGATTCTTTTTTCTGTTCTTCCCTGGCTTCTGTTTCATCAGCTTTGATTTTATCAATAATGTTGGAGATAACCTGTTTTTTAAGAAATACATCATAGCTCAGCATACATATTAAGGAAAAGGTCTGAAGAAATTCTCTGTCCTGTTCATTCTCAACGTTTTCAAACACGCTTCCTGCGGCATTTATTTTCTGGGAAATATCTTCGGTTACAAAATGAAGCTCTTCCTTCACTATGTTGAATATTCCGCTGTAAATATCCTCCATTGACATACCGGAGGAGTTGTTTTCCGAATTAAAGAAACGCTTTGTCAGGGGATTAAGTATGTTCTGGATGTCATTAATTGAAAGAATATTTTTGAGGTAGTATATGAAAAGCAGAACAATCATATGGTCCTTGGAATATTTTTTCTTAATGGGAGCCGGAAGAAGGTTGTCCTTGGCATAATTGTTAATCATGGTTTTGGTGAGTATTTTATCATCCGGATGGAGCTTGGAATTGGACAGATTGGAGCTAATAAAGGTAGTCACCTGGTCCATGTATAAATCTATGTTGGGGAACTCCTCAGGCTTTATATGGTCAATATGGGATAGTGATTTAACTAACTCTTCCAGATAATCTGACTGTGAAACTGACATTTAATAATACCTTCCCTTTCTAACGATATTTACTGAACTTTATTATATAGTATATAAAACTATATGACAAGAAAAATTTAATAGTGACATTTCAAATTCTGA
Organism: Butyrivibrio sp.; assembly: GCA_051880015.1. Taxonomy (GTDB): domain Bacteria; phylum Bacillota; class Clostridia; order Lachnospirales; family Lachnospiraceae; genus Eshraghiella. The sequence continues at coordinate 4,368 of JBJEND010000008.1, forward strand.
GCCATTTTTGATAATGTCCTAATATACCACAAATGAAAATGTCCCAAT
>JBJEND010000009.1:0-22179 GCA_051880015.1 Butyrivibrio sp.
GTCAGGAACTTGAGAGAATCCGTAATACTACAGAATTCAACTCAATGAAACTGTTGAACGGTGATTTCTCTGCCGGCGATAAGCTCCTTCAGGTTGGTGCAAAAGAGGAACAGACAATCCAGTTAAAGATTGATGATCTTAATACTCTTACTGCAGGTTCAAGAGATTTGGGTCTTACAGACACCTCAGCCAACGCAGACTATGGTACAGCAATGACCACAGTTCAGTCAGAACTTCAGAAGGTATCAGACTTACGTTCTGACCTTGGTGCAGTACAGAACAGACTGGAGCACACCATTGCTAACCTTGATACCACATCTGAGAATACTCAGTCAGCAGAATCCCTCATCAGAGATGTTGATATGGCTTCTGAAATGGTTGAGTACAGCAAGAATAATATTCTTGCTCAGGCAGGTCAGTCAATGCTTGCACAGGCTAACCAGTCAAATCAGGGTGTTCTTACATTACTTCAGTAATTATAAGATGACTATCATAAACAAGACCGGTGCTTTGCACCGGCCTTGTTTTTTTCTATTAAGAGTTGTTTGAAGAGTGGAGGAATATAATGAATATTTCAGTCTGCATAATTACCCGTAACGAGGCTGCATATCTGGATAAATGTCTGAAAGCTTTAATAAATTATCCTTTTGAAATTGTTGTAACAGATACAGGTTCCACGGATGAATCCATAGATGTGGCAGGGAAATACACTGACAAAATATATACATACAAATGGAATGATGATTTCAGTGCCGCAAGGAATTTCTGCGCTTCAAAAGCATCTAATGATATGATAATGATGGTAGATACGGATGAATTTGCACGAGCCTTCGATTTTGAGAAGCTAATGGACATAATTGAACATAACAGCGACAGGGTGGGAAGAGTTCGTCTTAATAATATATATACCAGAGAGGGAGCCCAATGTTCATCCTATGAGAAAATAAGCAGGATTTATGACAGAAGATATTTTTATTATGAGGGAACGATACATGAACAGATTGTGCCTTTTCACGGAGATGAGATGTTTACATATGAAGTGCCGGTAACATTTACCCATGTAGGATATGACGGAGACCCCGAAAAATTAAGACCGAAAGCAGAGCGCAATATACGACTGTTGAAGAAGGAACTTGCAAAGGAAACCGATAATGACAAAATTCCCTATATTTTGTATCAAATCGGTAAAAGCTATTATATGCTTAAGGAATATGATAATGCGCTGGATTTTTTTGAAAAGGCAACAGGATACGATTTGAATCCAAAGCTGGAATATGTGGCGGATTTGGTGGTTTCCTATGGCTATACCCTTATTAATACGGGACAGAATGAGAAAGCCCTGATGTTCGAGAACCTGTATGAAGAATTTTCCTACTCTTGTGACTTTGTATTTCTTATGGCATTGATTTATATGAATAACGCCGCTTTTGATGCGGCTGTGGGGGAGTTTATGAAGGCTACCCGTTATAAGGAGTGCAGCATGGAGGGGGTAAATTCCTATCTGGCCTTTTATAACATAGGCGTGATTTATGAATGCCTGGGTTATAATAAAGAAGCAATCGGGTATTATTTAAAATGCGGTGGCTATGATAAGGCTGTAACAAGACTTAATATTTTAAAGGAACAATGATTATGAAAATACTGATGTACCGCTGGAAAGCGTATAACCAGCAGGATATTATAAATAATCTGATAAAAAGAGGGCATGAGGTACATGAGATAAAAGGAGAAATGTGCAATTTTGATGATGACTCATTGTTTATGTCTGATTTTTCCTCTAAAATAGATTCAGACCGCTATGATATGGTATTTACGGTAAATTATTTTCCTATGATTTCGGATATATGTCAGGAACGGGGCATTCCCTATGTATCATGGTGCTGCGACTGCCCTCTGGGGACCATGTATCATGAATCTGTATATAATCCTGTAAATACCATTTTTACTTTTGATAAGTTTAATCAGTTGGAGTTTGAGGGAATGGGAGTAAACGTCCGTTATCTCCCTTTGTGTGCCGAAGTGGACAGGGTAGCGGAAGTATTGGATGCAGCCACTGATTTACAGGATTATGACTGCGATATATCATTTGTGGGAAGTATGTACAATAAAAATTCCTATGATGAAGTATATGACAGGCTGCCGGAATATCTCAGGGGATATTTTGACGGGGCTCTTAAAATGCAGATGAATGTTTATGGAGAATATCTCCTGGATGACGTACTGGACAGTCATACAATATACGAGCTTAACCGCCATTTTGTACTGGCTAAATCCTCCAGGTCTTTTTCGGATATACCCTTGGTATTTTCTACTACCGTTCTGGGATTTAAGCTGGCCCAGATGGAGCGTAAATCCGTACTTGCCCTTCTGGCGGGAAAATATAAAGTTACTCTTTACACGGATGATAACAATATCAAAATGCCGGGAATAGATAACAGAGGAATAGCGGACTATTGGGAGACGGCTCCTAAAATATTTAACCGCAGCAGGATTAATCTTAATTTAACTCTCAGGAACATAAGAAGCGGGATACCTTTAAGGGTATGGGATATTCTTGGTGCGGGAGGGTTCTGCATAACCAATTATCAGCCGGAGCTGGGAATGTATTTTGAAAACGGAAAAAATTTGGTGTACTTTACGGACAAAAATGATTTACTGCGAAAAATCGATTATTATCTGGAACATGAGGACGAACGCAGGGAAATTGCATTAAACGGCATGAAGAAGGTACATAAATTCCACAGTTATACAGACAGATTTAATGAGATGAGTAAAATAATAACAAACATATAGTGTGACTTTGCACAATCAAACCCCTCTTATATTGTATAGACAATACAGGAGGGGTTTTTGATGGAGGATTTTGCCGGACTGCTGGAGTCCCTTTACAGAAATGAATATGTCAATCTGTTTGACGAAGCCGTAAGAATCCTCGGTGATTATTATCTGGCGGAGGATGTGGTTGAGGAGGTTTTTCTTACCATTCTGAAACACAGGGTATGGTGGTCAGTACAGAAGGATAATATAAGAGTGAAATATGCCCGGGATATATGCCGTATTATATGTCTGGACTTACTTAAGTGCAGGGACGGGACAAGACTGATTGAATTCAGGGAAGATGTTCCCTCTGATGAAGAAAATGTAATTACGACTTCCGTCATTGAGCGAGATAATATTAACACATATCTTTCTCCCTTGAATGAAACTGACCGTAAGATTTTTGAATACAGGTACTGTTATGGCATGTCGGTTAAGGAAATTGCCGGAATCTGCGGAATCAGTGAGAATAATGTATCCCAGCACCTGTCAAGGGGAAGAAAGAAAATAAAACACCTTCTGGACACTTAGCAGTAGCCGTTATACATCATTCCGGAATAAAGGGATGTCATGTAGGGATCCGAACTGGGACGGGACGGATTTTTGTAGCTGATGATTGTCTTGTTAATATATTCCATGGGGTTAATCATTATCATTTCTGCTTTGGTCTGAAGCGCATTCTTAAATCTGCCAATCTCTGAAAGCGTGTTAAGTATGGATCCCTCCTCGGAGGCCTGCTTTAGCTTGGCATCATTAATTTCCAGTAAACCTTCTTCATTAATGGTTATTCCGTTGGAATTTAGAATATCGCTGTAAGTATTGGCGATATTAGTCATATCACTGTAGAGGCGGCGGCCTCCTGAACTGTTACTGTTTCTTGCAAGATTTGTGAGACTGTTATAACAGTCGGCAAGCTCATGGAGGCTGTCCACCAGAGAGTCAAAATTCTGCTTCAGTCCCACTGTGACAAATTCCCCATCCCTGTTGGTTGCCTTAAGAGTTATCTCGAACTCCCTGTCGATGGTAAATGTATTGGAAGCGGACAGCTTCTTCTCACCGTTGAGTTCGAAAACTGCATTGGAAGGATAATGACCGGTATTGTTAAGGCCAAATGCAGCCACTGCACCTGAAAGCGCAGTTGTATCTTCATCACTTATAGTGAAAATTACAGGGCGTTCTCCTACGCCGGTCATGTTGGACTCTATAATAAGTGCCGTATCATCAATCTGATTTCGTTCAACTCTGGCATTAAGACCTATGTTGGACTTATTAATAAGTCTGGCAAGCTTGTTCTGAACATCAAGATTTCTTTCATCATCCTTAACGGAGAACTGAAGCTCATATGTTATTGAAGAAATATCCACATCAAAGGAATAAGTTCCTGTATAGAGAAAACGGGCTCTTGGATTAACATAGCTTCCCGTATTAATCTGCGGCGTGGCAAGCTGCTTTACGGAAACGGAAAAACTCTTTGACGAACCGGCAGCCTGATTGTCCCCTATGTATTTAACATCCAGCACATCCGGCATATCTGACTGGGCAATACTTTTGTAAGTCATACTGCCGTTAGAGGCATCTGTTAAATCTTCTGTAATATCGGAGAGCTTTCTGGCATTTTCTTTAATGTCGATGGCAAGTTTCTGGGATTCTTCAGAGAAATCTACGTCAAAAAAAGGACTTGATCTGCTGATTTTTACAATGTTATTATATATATCACGCAGCTCATTTCTTTTGTGGGTACTATGTCTTCCGGCAGGCTGAATGCCATACTGGGACATGTAATAGCTGTACACATTACTAATCATTAACAGTCACCTCCTTGTCTGTAATGATAATAGAACGATATAAAAATCCATTTTTACAAAATATATTATATAATAAGAAAGCCAAACTGTCACTACTTTTTTACAAATATAAAAAAACTGTTGACTTATGATATTTGTTTATGTTATATTGGTTAAGCTACTGGAAGTAAAGGCTTTTTTTTTATGCCCAAAATTCATAGATATATTTAATTGGAGGTGTCAGTCGTGCGTGTAAAGATCACATTAGCTTGTACAGAATGCAAGCAGCGTAACTACAATATGACAAAGGATAAGAAGACTCATCCTGACAGAATGGAGACTAAGAAATATTGTAAATTCTGCAAGTCACATACATTACACAAAGAGACCAAATAATTGGCTCATTTCCGTTGGGGAAAGGTATAATGCAATGAATATGGAGGTCAGTTAAGATGGGTGACTCTGAAAAGGAAGTAATCAGCAGTAAAGAATCTTTGGAAGACATTACTGTTGAGGAGATGGCAGTCAGAACAGCAAAGCCTGCCAAAAAAAGAAAAAGCAAGAAAGATAAAAAGGGATTTTTATCAGGAGTTGCTGCCGAATTTAAGAAAATCATTTGGCCAAGCCGCAATTCACTTTTCAAGCAGACAACAGCAGTTGTTGTTACTTCAGTAATCCTGGGAGCCATAATAGCTCTTCTGGATTGGATTATTAAATTTGGTTTGTACAAGTTTAATTTATAGGATGTGTTTTGATTAATTAGTGAACTGCATATATGCGGTTATGGAAAGGTGATTAGATGTCAGAAGAAATGTCAGCAGCAAAATGGTATGTTGTGCATACCTATTCAGGCTACGAAAACAAAGTAAAAGCCAACATTGAAAAGACTATCGAAAACAGAAATCTTCAGGATCAGATTCTTGAGGTTTCGGTTCCTCTTGAAGAGGTTGTTGAGATCACAAAGACCGGAGCCAAAAAGCAGGTTCAGAGAAAGATTTTCCCGGGTTATGTTTTAATTCATATGATTATGAATGATGATACATGGTATGTTGTTAGAAATACCAGAGGAGTAACGGGATTTGTAGGACCGGGATCTAAGCCGGTTCCGTTGACTGATGAGGAGATGAGTAATCTCGGAATCAACGGTTCTGCCAAAATTGCCTGTGACTATGCAGTGGGCGATATGGTTATGGCAGTATCCGGTGTATGGGAAAATACAGTTGGCAATATTAAGACTATCAATGAAAGCAAGCAGACAGTTACAATCATGGTGGATATGTTTGGCCGTGAGACACCTGTTGAGCTTGGATTCGCAGAAATACGTCACATGTAATATCCGCAAGGATTTCATGATACCTCTGCACTGACAGAGGTCAGGAAGGTCAGTGAATCGTTGGATTCAGTACCGGACGTGGGAGGGTGATTCCCGCAAATACCACAATATATTAGGAGGTGCCAAAGATGGCAAAGAAAGTAACAGGTTATATTAAATTACAGATTGCTGCCGGAAAAGCAACACCGGCTCCACCGGTTGGTCCTGCACTTGGACAGCATGGTGTAAACATCGTTGAATTTACAAAACAGTTCAACGCCAGAACAGCAGACATGGGAGATACCATTATTCCTGTTGTAATTACAGTTTACGCAGACAGAAGCTTCAGTTTTATTACAAAGACTCCACCGGCTGCAGTTCTTCTTAAGAAGGCTTGCAATATTAAGTCTGGTTCAGGTGTTCCTAACAAGACAAAGGTTGCTACCATTTCCAAAGCAGATCTTCAGAAGATTGCCGAGACAAAGATGCCTGATTTAAATGCTGCTTCAGTTGAAGCTGCCATGAGTATGATTGCAGGAACTGCAAGAAGCATGGGTATCACCGTTGAAGAATAATTCAGAAAATAATATCAACGTGGGAGGGCAGACCCCGCAAATACCACTAGGAGGTTTTTATAATGAAAAGAGGTAAAAAATATGTTGAAGCGGCTAAATTAATTGACCGCGCAACACTTTACAGTGCTGATGAAGCAGTTACATTAGTAAAGAAAGCTTCTACAGCAAAGTTTGATGAGACAGTTGAAGCACATATCAGAACAGGTTGTGACGGACGTCACGCAGATCAGCAGATCCGTGGTGCCGTAGTTCTTCCTCACGGAACAGGTAAGACCGTAAGAGTCCTTGTTTTTGCCAAAGGCGCAAAGGCTACAGAGGCAGAGGCAGCAGGCGCTGATTTCGTAGGAGGAGAAGAGCTCATTCCTAAGATTCAGAATGACGGATGGTTTGATTTTGACGTAGTAGTTGCTACACCTGATATGATGGGTGTTGTAGGACGTCTCGGACGTGTACTCGGACCTAAGGGCCTGATGCCTAATCCAAAGGCCGGAACAGTTACAATGGATGTAACCAAGGCTATTGCAGATATTAAGGCAGGTAAGATTGAGTACAGACTTGATAAGACCAATATCGTTCATGTTCCTGTAGGAAAGGTATCTTTCACAGAGGAACAGCTTCAGGAAAACTTCAAGGCTATTATGGATGCCATTGTTAAGGCTAAACCTGCAGCAGTTAAGGGACAGTACATTAAGAACATTACCCTTGCTTCTACAATGGGCCCCGGAGTTAAGATTGATCCTGCTAAATATTTGGGCTAATCATATTGACAAATTATTTATTAATGATATAATTTTGTTCGTTGGCTGAGAACAGCCGTTGCCGTAGACAGCAGGTGCCGTAAGGCATAAGGAGATAACGCCTGCCGAGGATATTTAAAGTAACATTTGACTTTTAATGCCTCTTGCGTCTGCGAGAGGCATTTTATATTTCAGAGAGATTCCTTTGAATGCGGCATATTTGAAAAATTCTATAAGGAGGAACCACTAATGGCAAAGGTTGAAATTAAAAAACCTATCGTTGATGAAATCATTGAAAACCTTAATGGCGCCAAAGCAGCAGTTCTTGCTGATTACCGTGGACTTACAGTAGAACAGGATACTGCTCTTCGTAAGAAAATGAGAGATGCAGGCGTTGTGTACAAGGTATATAAGAACACAATGATTAAGCGTGCAGTTGAAGGTACTGAATTTGAAGCTCTTACAGCAGATCTTGAAGGACCTACAGCAATCGCCATCTCCAAGGAAGATGCTACAGCTCCTGCCAAAATCCTTTATGATTTTGCTAAGACTGCAGATGCTCTTCAGTTAAAATCAGGTATCATTGAAGGAACATATTACGATAGCAAGACAATTAATGTTATTGCTACAATTCCATCAAGAGACGAACTTATTTCCAAATTCCTTGGAAGTATCCAGTCACCTGTTACCAATTTTGCTCGCGTTATTAAACAGATTGCAGAGAAAAAAGAAGCAGAGGCTTAAGAACAGTTATTAATTTATCAAATTAATTTTATGGAGGAAAATAAAATGACAACTCAGGAAATTATTGAAGTAATCAAAGGTTTATCAGTATTAGAATTAAATGATCTTGTAAAAGCATGTGAAGAAGAATTCGGCGTATCTGCAGCAGCAGGCGTTGTAGTTGCAGCAGCAGGTCCTGCTGAAGCAGCTGAAGAGAAGACAGAATTTGACGTTGAGCTTACAGAAGGTTCAGGCGTTCCTGTAATCAAAGTAGTTCGTGAAATCACAGGTTTAGGACTTAAAGAAGCTAAGGATCTTGTTACAGCAGCTCCTAAGATGGTTAAAGAGGGCGTTAGCAAGGAAGAAGCTGAAGATATCAAGAAGAAACTTGAAGAAGCAGGAGCAAAAGTTACAATTAAGTAATTTCCCCTTTAATAATTTTTCAAAAGATAACCGTGGAAGTCTTAGGCCTCCACGGTTTTTGTTGTATTTTAAGAAAAAAACCTGTTGACATCCATAAATGAATATGTTATTATGGACAATGCTTTATTGTGGTCCTTTAGGCCTAATAAATAGAAAATTAATGAATATAGAAAGCGCAAGGGGTGAAACGTCAATGGAAAAGAACAGATTACGTCCACAGAAATTCGGCAAGAATGTCAGGATGAGTTATTCCAAACAGAAGGAAGTTCTTGAAATGCCGAATCTGATTGAAGTTCAGAAGAATTCATATCAGTGGTTTTTGGACGCAGGACTTAAGGAAGTTTTCGAAGACATTTCCCCGATTACAGATTATAGCGGTCATCTGAGTCTGGAATTCGTGGATTTTGTTTTATGCGAAGACGATGTAAAATATTCTATTGAAGAATGTAAGGAAAGAGATGCTACTTATGCTGCTCCTTTGAAGGTAAAGGTAAGACTTTATAACAAAGAAACGGATGAGATTAAGGAACATGATATTTTCATGGGGGATCTGCCGTTAATGACAGCAACCGGAACGTTTGTAATAAACGGTGCTGAGCGTGTAATTGTAAGCCAGTTGGTTCGTTCTCCGGGCATCTATTATGATATAAATCATGATAAAATCGGTAAGAAATTATATTCTTGTACAGTTATCCCAAACAGAGGTGCATGGTTAGAGTATGAAACAGACTCTAATGATGTTTTTTCTGTGCGTGTAGATAGAACCAGAAAAGTTCCGGTTACCGTTCTTGTGCGTGCACTGGGCTTTGGAACCAACACTGAAATTATTGAACTTTTCGGTGAAGAACCCAAAATCCTTGCAAGTATTGCAAAAGATCCTTCCTGCAGCGAGAAGAATCCTGGAGGAAGCTATGAAGAAGGTCTTCTTGAATTATATAAGAAAATCAGACCGGGAGAACCGCTTTCGGTTGACAGCGCAGAAAACCTTGTAAACGGAATGTTTTTCGACCCCAGACGTTATGACCTTGCCAAAGTTGGAAGATATAAATTTAACAAAAAATTAAATCTCAAGAACAGAATTACCGGTGAAAAACTGGCAGAGGATGTTGTTGATGTTACTACCGGTGAAATTATTGCGGCTGCCGGAGAGGTTTTGACTGCCGAAAAGGCACTTGCCATACAGAATGCAGCAGTTCCGTCAGTATGGGTTTTAGTAGAAGACCGCAAAGTCAAAATACTTTCCAACATGATGGTTGACGTTACAACCCATGTTAATATTACCAAAGCAGAGGCAGATTCCCTTGGTATCCATGAGGAAGTATACTATCCTGTATTGAAGACTATCCTTTCAGAGAACGACAGCCTTGAAGATATTAAGGCAGCGCTTAAGAAGAATGCTTCCGATCTTGTTCCGAAGCATATTACCGTTGATGATATTATTGCGTCAATTAACTATAATATTCATCTTGAATATGGTATCGGCAATAAGGATGATATCGACCATCTGGGTAACAGGCGTATCAGAGCGGTGGGCGAGCTTTTGCAGAACCAGTACAGAATCGGTCTTTCCAGAATGGAAAGAGTTGTAAGGGAGAGAATGACAACTCAGGACCTTGAGGGTGCTTCACCCCAGACATTAATTAATATTAAACCTGTAACTGCGGCAGTTAAGGAATTTTTCGGAAGCTCCCAGTTGTCCCAGTTCATGGATCAGAATAATCCTCTCAGTGAGATTACACATAAGAGACGTCTTTCAGCTCTCGGACCCGGTGGCCTTTCAAGAGACCGTGCAGGATTTGAGGTACGAGATGTTCACTATACACATTACGGAAGAATGTGTCCTATTGAGACACCTGAAGGTCCTAACATCGGTCTTATTAACTCTCTTGCTACATATGCAAGAATTAATGAATACGGCTTTGTTGAGGCACCATACAGAATTGTGGATAAAACAGATCCAAAGAACCCGAGAGTAACAGAAGAAGTCCGTTATCTGACTGCAGATGAAGAGGATAATTATTATGTTGCCCAGGCTAATGCAGAACTTGATGAAGAGGGCCATTTCGTTAAAAATAACGTTTCAGGACGTTACAGAGAAGAGACTTCACAGTTCGAAAAGAGTAAAATCGATTTGATGGACGTATCACCGAAAATGGTATTTTCTGTTGCTACATCCATGATTCCTTTCCTTGAAAATGATGATGCCAACCGTGCCCTCATGGGTTCCAACATGCAGCGTCAGGCTGTTCCTCTTCTTACAACGGACTCACCTGTTGTAGGTACAGGTATGGAATATAAGGCAGCTGTTGACTCAGGCGCATGCGTAGTTGCGGTAAACGGCGGTACCGTTGAAAAAACAACCTCTACTGAAATTGTTATTAAAACAGCGGAAGGCAAAAAAGACGTATACAAGTTAACCAAATATGCAAGAAGCAACCAGAGCAACTGTTATAATCAGAAGCCGATTGTATTTAAGGGTGATACGGTTATGGCTGGAGATGTTATTGCTGACGGACCTTCCACCTGCAACGGTGAAATCGCTCTCGGTAAGAATCCTTTAATCGGATTTATGACCTGGGAAGGTTACAACTATGAGGATGCTGTACTTCTCAGTGAAAGACTTGTAAGAGATGATGTGTATACATCTGTCCATATTGAGGAATACGAGGCAGAAGCCAGAGATACCAAACTTGGACCTGAGGAAATTACCAGGGATGTTCCGGGCGTAGGTGACGATGCGTTAAAGAATCTTGACGAGAGAGGAATTATCCGTATCGGCGCTGAAGTGCGCGCAGGTGATATTCTTGTAGGTAAGGTAACACCTAAGGGAGAAACCGAGCTTACCGCAGAGGAAAGACTTTTAAGGGCTATTTTCGGTGAAAAAGCCAGAGAGGTAAGAGATACTTCACTTAAAGTACCTCACGGAGAATATGGTATAGTTGTGGATGCCAAGGTATTTACAAGGGAAAACGGAGATGAGCTGTCACCGGGTGTTAATCAGTCCGTAAGAATATATATTGCACAGAAGAGAAAAATTTCTGTTGGTGACAAGATGGCCGGACGTCACGGTAACAAGGGTGTAGTTTCAAGAATACTTCCTGTAGAAGATATGCCGTTCCTTCCGAACGGACGTCCTCTGGATATTGTGCTTAACCCTCTCGGCGTACCTTCCCGTATGAATATCGGTCAGGTCCTTGAGATTCACTTAAGTCTCGCTGCAAGAGCTCTGGGATTTAAGATATCTACTCCTGTATTCGACGGAGCAGACGAGAATGCCATTATGGATACCCTGGATCTTGCCAATGATTATGTAAATATGGAATGGGATGATTTCAAGGCTAAATGGGACGGTAAGATTAATGAAGGTCTCATGGAATATCTTGGAGAGCATCTTGAACACAGAGAAGAGTGGAAGGGCGTTCCTATTTCAAGAGACGGCAAAGTAAGACTCCGCGACGGAAGAACCGGAGAATATTTTGACAGTCCTGTAACAATCGGACACATGCATTACCTGAAACTTCACCATCTGGTTGATGATAAGATTCATGCCCGTTCAACAGGTCCGTACTCCCTGGTAACACAGCAGCCTCTGGGTGGTAAAGCCCAGTTCGGCGGCCAGCGTTTCGGTGAAATGGAAGTATGGGCACTTGAAGCATACGGTGCGTCATATACATTACAGGAAATCCTTACGGTTAAGTCCGATGATGTTGTAGGACGTGTTAAGACTTATGAAGCCATAATTAAGGGCGACAATATTCCTGAACCCGGAGTTCCGGAATCCTTTAAGGTATTACTTGAGGAGCTGCGCTCTCTTGCACTTGATGTTACTGTTCTGGACGAGAACGGCAATGAGGTTGATATCAAGGAGAATGTCAGCACGGAAGGCGATGCCAATGCAGTAGCATTTGACATGGAACAGGAAGCCTACGGATATGAAGAACCGTTTGGAAAATTCGGATATCAGAAGCAGGAAGTAGTCGACGGAGAATTCCAGTCTGTTGATGAGGAAGATCTGGAAGATGATTCTTATGACGATTACAACGATTTTGATGTGGAAGAATAGAAGGGAGCACTTGAAAAATGCCTGAGATGAATAATAATGAAACATATCAGCCAATAACATTTGACGCAATTAAAATTGGTCTTGCATCCCCTGAAAAGATTCGTGAATGGTCACATGGTGAGGTTTTAAAACCGGAGACTATTAATTATAGAACATTGAAGCCGGAAAGAGACGGACTGTTCTGTGAGAAAATTTTTGGACCTAGCAAGGACTGGGAATGTCATTGCGGTAAATATAAAAAAGTAAGATATAAAGGTGTTGTCTGTGACAGATGCGGCGTTGAGGTAACCAAAGCCAGCGTCCGCAGGGAGCGTATGGGCCATATTGAACTTGCAGCGCCTGTATCCCATATCTGGTACTTTAAAGGAATCCCCAGCCGTATGGGACTTATTCTGGATTTATCTCCCAGAATTCTTGAAAAAGTTCTTTATTTTGCATCCTACATTGTATTGGATGCAGGGGAAACCGACCTTTCCGTAAAACAGATTCTTTCCGAGAAAGAATATGCAGACGCAGTGGAGAAATGGGGCAACCGTTTCAGAGCAGGAATGGGTGCGGAAGCCATTAAGGAACTTCTTCAGAGAATAGATCTTGAAAAAGATTCAGAGGAATTAAAAGCTGAGCTTCAGGAAGCTTCAGGACAGAAAAAAGCAAGAATTATCAAAAGACTTGAGGTAGTGGAAGCATTCAGGGAATCAGGCAACAAGCCTGAATGGATGATTCTGGATATAGTTCCGGTCATTCCTCCTGATTTAAGACCAATGGTTCAGCTTGACGGCGGAAGATTTGCCACATCGGATCTGAATGACCTTTACAGAAGGATTATTAACCGTAATAACCGTCTTGCCAGACTTATGGAATTAGGTGCTCCTGAAATCATTGTCCGCAACGAAAAGAGAATGCTCCAGGAGGCAGTGGATGCCCTTATTGATAACGGCAGGAGAGGACGCCCGGTAACCGGCCCTGGTAACAGAGCCCTTAAATCTCTTTCAGATATGCTTAAGGGTAAGCAGGGACGTTTCCGTCAGAACCTTTTAGGTAAGCGTGTTGACTATTCAGGACGTTCAGTTATCGTAGTAGGACCGGAATTAAAGATATACCAGTGCGGACTTCCGAAAGAAATGGCAATAGAGTTGTTCAAGCCTTTTGTTATGAAAGAGCTGGTTGCCAACGGAACTGCACATAATATAAAAAGCGCCAAGAAAATGGTGGAAAGACTTGAGACAGAGGTATGGGATGTACTGGAAGATGTTATTAAAGAGCATCCGGTTATGCTTAACCGTGCCCCTACACTCCACAGACTTGGTATTCAGGCTTTTGAACCTATCCTTGTAGAGGGTAAAGCTATAAAGCTCCATCCGCTTGTATGTACGGCTTTTAATGCCGACTTCGACGGTGACCAGATGGCTGTGCATCTTCCTTTATCAGTTGAAGCACAGGCTGAGTGCCGCTTTTTACTGCTTTCACCCAACAACCTGTTAAAACCGTCAGATGGCGGTCCTGTGGCAGTTCCTTCACAGGATATGGTACTGGGTATTTATTACCTCACAATGGAGAAACTGGCTGACCACAGCCAAAATCCGGATGTTGTGCCTGTATCAGACGTGGTATATACGGATTTAAATGACATCCGCAAGGATGTTGAAGCAGGAAAACTTGATATGGAAGATGAAATCCATTTCGAGGATGTAACTGACAGAAACCGTCATGTAATTGCTACTCCAAGAGATTTGATGGGACGCCATTTTTCTGATATGAACCAGGCTCTTCTGGCATATGAGAATAAACAGATTTCCCTCCATCAGGCTATTTATGTACACAGAACCATGGAAACGGAAAACGGTGTGATTTCCAAAAACATTAAGACCACTCTTGGAAGACTTATATTTAACGAAATTATTCCTCAGGATTTAGGTTTTGTAGACAGAACCAATCCGTACAATGCCCTTAATTATGAAATTGATTTCCATGTGGGCAAAAAAGGACTTAAGAAAATCCTTGAAAAAGTTATTAACACCCATGGAGCTACCAGAACTGCAGAGGTGCTGGATAATATTAAGGCTATGGGATATAAATATTCCACAAGAGCTGCCATGACCGTATCCATTTCGGATATGACCGTTCCTGCTCAGAAGCAGCAGATGATTCTGGACGCGGAAGCAACAGTGGAAAAGATTACCAGAAATTTCCGACGCGGTTTTATTACCGAGGAGGAACGCTACAAGGAAGTTGTAGACACATGGTTTAAGACGGATAAGGAATTAACGGATGCCCTTATTTCAGGCCTTGATAAATACAATAATATCTTTATGATGGCAGATTCAGGTGCCCGTGGTTCTAATCAGCAGATTAAACAGCTTGCAGGTATGCGAGGACTTATGGCTGATACATCCGGACGTACTATTGAACTTCCTATTAAGTCCAATTTCCGTGAAGGTCTTGACGTATTGGAATACTTCATTTCCGCTCATGGTGCCAGAAAGGGACTTTCAGATACCGCATTAAGAACTGCCGATTCCGGATACCTTACAAGACGTCTGGTAGATGTTTCACAGGAACTTATTATCCGTGAGATGGACTGCTCAGAGGGAAGAGAAATTCCGGGTATGGAAGTTGAAGCTTTCATGGACGGTAAAGAAGAAATCGAGGGACTTAAGGACCGTGTTACAGGACGTTACCTTGCAGAAAGCATTCTGGATCCCGAGACAGGGGAAGTTCTTATTAAGAAGAACCATATGATTACTCCAAAGCGTGCGGAAATCATCCAGAAATTAGGACTTACCAAGGTTAAGATAAGAACAGTTCTTACATGTAGATGCCATCTCGGCGTATGTGCAAAATGTTACGGCGCCAATATGGCAACCGGACAGCAGGTTCAGGTAGGTGAAGCTGTAGGAATCATTGCAGCCCAGTCCATTGGTGAGCCGGGTACACAGCTTACCATGAGAACCTTCCATGCCGGAGGTGTTGCCGGTGATGATATCACACAGGGTCTTCCTCGAGTAGAAGAGCTTTTTGAGGCCAGAAAACCAAAGGGACTTGCAATTATCGCTGAATTCGGCGGTACGGCAAGAATTATTGATACCAAGAAGAAACGCGAGATTGTAATTACCGGCGAGGATGGTATTTCCAAGAATTACCTCATTCCGTATGGTTCAAGAATTAAGGTTATGGACGGTGCTGTCTTAGAGGCCGGCGATGAGCTTACCGAAGGAAGCATTAACCCCCATGACATTCTTAAGATAAAAGGCGTTCGTGCTGCTCAGGATTATATGCTCCGTGAAGTTCAGCGAGTATACAGACTTCAGGGCGTAGAAATCAATGATAAGCATATTGAAGTAATTGTTCGTCAGATGCTTAAGAAAATCCGTGTGGATGATCCGGGAGATTCAGATTATCTGTCAGGAATCACAATGGATGTACTTGATTTTAATGAGACTAACGAAAGACTTATTGAACAGGGCTTACAGCCGGCAGAGGGAACTCAGGTTATGTTAGGTATTACCAAAGCGGCCCTTGCTACTAATTCTTTCCTTTCAGCAGCATCCTTCCAGGAGACCACCAAGGTTCTTACCGAGGCTGCCATTAACGGAAAGGTTGACCCGCTTATCGGACTTAAGGAAAATGTATTAATCGGTAAGCTGATTCCTGCCGGAACAGGTATGAAGAGATACCGTTCAGTTCGTCTTGATTCAGAGAATGAGACATTTGCTGAAGAAAATATAGAACTCTTTGAGGATACAGACGAGGTTGTAGATATCGAGGGAATCGAAGGAACAGAAGATGTTGAAGAAGTAATCGAAGAAACAACAGAAGAGTAAATATTATTAACGGGACCCGCAAACAGCGGGTCCTTTTTTAATTATTATATTGACTTATAGATATAAATAAACGTACAAAATACTATAATTAGTTATTGACATTACAAAATGGAATATATATACTTAATTTATAGATATTATATACATATTTCTGTATAAAAATTATATAAAGGGGTTGGGTTCATGAAGAAAAAATTATTATCTGTATAAGTATACTTGCTTTTTTATTAATAGTGGCGGGAGTTGGCACTTGGTACATAACTAAGAGTGAGGCATTTTACCCCAGCCATTTTAAAATAGGAAAGTTTATTGCAGTGAACAACACGGCGAAATGCTACATTTATGATACAGAGACAGATACATTTACAGGGGATTATTTTACCGTTAATCTTAAGACTAAAGGATTTGCGGATAAGGGCGGAATGAAAATCGGAGAAAATGGACATGGCAGCCTTGTCATTAACGATGAAAAAATATCTTATGACGAAATGTTTGTTATGTTTGAAATCAATGATGAATATGGAGAAATTATTTTTACTGCCAATAATGTGAAAATTACAAATAACGGAACAGATACAGGCATTGATAAAACAGGGGCGGATTACACTTTTTATTATTCCGGCGATTTTACAGAACTACATAGTGTTCAAATTTATCAGGATGGAAAGAATCCGGTGATAGGTTATGTTGGGGATAGTTTAGAAGAAGCAAAGAAGATTAGGACTAATTTACAATAATAGAACGCATTGAAGCAGGGCTGAATGGCATGAATGCTGTTCGGCCCATGTTTATTTGTAAGGTAAATAAACCTTTAAAAATACTGTAAAAGCTCTTGACAGCTATTTTATTTGAATATATAATACAATCTGCGTGCACTAAAAGCATGGCTTATTTTTGTGCGCATTTGTAGAGAATTTGATTTATCAGATTCGCAACCAAGGAAAATATTTATCAGGAGGTGAAAAAGAATGCCTACATTTAACCAGTTAGTAAGAAAGGGTAGACAGACATCTGTTAAGAAGTCTACAGCACCGGCTCTTTTAAAGGGATACAATTCTCTTCAGAAGAAAGCTACAGATACTGCTTCTCCACAGAAGAGAGGTGTATGTACTGCTGTTAAGACCAAAACACCTAAGAAACCTAACTCAGCTCTTAGAAAAATTGCCAGAGTTCGTCTTTCTAACGGTATCGAAGTAACAAGCTACATTCCGGGTGAAGGACATAACCTTCAGGAACACAGCGTTGTTCTTATCAGAGGTGGCAGGGTAAAAGACTTACCCGGAACCAGATACCATATTGTAAGAGGTACACTGGATACAGCAGGCGTTGCTAAGAGAAGACAGGCGCGTTCAAAGTACGGTGCCAAGAGACCAAAAGACGCAAAATAATATTCACGTTTTAGTCGTTTAGTGCCGGAGATAATTATTTTTCCTGTAGGTTGCAGGCTTAAATATACCCAGCGCGAACACATTAAAATTATGTGAGTACCGATGAATTAATTTTATTAAGGAGGGAAGAACCGTGCCACGTAAAGGACATACTCAGCATAGAGATGTATTAGCAGATCCGATGTACAACAGCAAGGTTGTAACAAAGCTTGTCAATAACATCATGTTAGACGGTAAGAAAAGTACAGCCCAGAAGATTGTATACGGAGCATTTAATAAGGTAGAAGAGAAAACCGGTAAGCCGGCTCTCGAAGTATTCGAGGAAGCTATGAACAACGTTATGCCTGTTCTGGAAGTTAAGGCAAGACGTATCGGCGGAGCTACTTACCAGGTGCCGATTGAAGTAAGAGCAGACAGAAGACAGGCTCTCGGACTTCGCTGGCTGACAGCTTTCTCCCGTACCAGAGGCGAGAAGACAATGGAAGACAGACTCGCTAACGAAATTATGGATGCAGCCAATAATACCGGTGCAGCCGTAAAGAGAAAAGAAGATATGCACAAGATGGCAGAAGCAAACAAGGCTTTCGCTCATTACAGATTCTAATCTCGTTTTATCTTATAATAGGAGGAAAAAACCTTGGCTGGAAGAGAATATCCATTAGAGAGAACCAGAAATATTGGTATTATGGCTCATATTGATGCAGGTAAGACCACATTAACAGAGCGTATCCTTTATTATACTGGCGTTAACTATAAGATTGGTGATACTCATGATGGTACAGCTACAATGGACTGGATGGAGCAGGAACAGGAAAGAGGTATTACAATTACTTCTGCTGCTACAACATGCCACTGGACATTAGAGGATCATCATAAGAAGAAACCCGGCGCACTGGAACATCGTATTAACATTATCGATACTCCGGGTCACGTTGACTTCACAGTTGAAGTAGAGCGTTCACTTCGAGTACTTGATGGTGCAGTAGGTGTATTCGATGCCAAAGCCGGTGTAGAACCACAGTCAGAAAATGTATGGCGTCAGGCTGACACATACCATGTACCAAGAATGGCATTCATCAATAAGATGGATAAAATGGGTGCAGACTTTTTCTATTCAGTTCAGACAATTATTGACCGTCTTGGAAAGAATGCAATTCCTGTACAGATTCCTATCGGACAGGAAGATTCATTCGCAGGATTAATTGATTTGTTTGAAATGGAAGCATATTTTTATAAAGATGACAAGGGCGAAGATATTGAGATTACAGCAATTCCTGATGACCTCAAAGAACTTGCCGACAAATGGCATGACAACCTTGTTGAAAAAGTCTGTGAATTAGATGACGACTTAATGATGATGTATCTTGAAGGAGAAGAGCCGACTGTTGAACAGTTAAAGGCTGTACTTCGTAAAGCTACTATTGCCTGTGAAGCAGTTCCTGTATTCTGTGGATCAGCGTATAAGAATAAAGGTGTTCAGAAGATGCTTGACGGTGTTATCGAATACATGCCGGCACCAACAGATATCCCTGATATCACAGGTGTTGATATGGAAGGTAACGAAATCGTGCGTCACTCATCAGATGATGAACCTTTCGCAGCGTTAGCATTCAAGATCATGACTGACCCATTCGTTGGAAAGTTAGCATTCTTCAGAGTATACTCAGGAACATTAAATTCAGGTTCTTATGTATACAATGCTACAAAGGAAAAGAAAGAACGTGTAGGCCGTATCGTACAGATGCATGCTAATGCGCGTACAGAAATTGATAAAGTGTATTCAGGAGATATTGCTGCGGCAGTTGGATTTAAGGTTACAGGTACCGGTGATACAATCTGTGATGAACAGCATCCGGTAATCCTTGAATCCATGGAATTCCCAGAGCCTGTTATCGAGCTTGCTATTGAGCCAAAGACAAAGGATGCTCAGGGCAAGATGGGCGAAGCTTTGGCAAAACTTGCTGAAGAAGATCCAACATTCAAAGCACATACTGATACAGAAACAGGACAGACAATCATCGCCGGAATGGGTGAGCTTCATCTTGAAGTTATCGTAGACAGACTTCTTCGTGAATTTAAGGTTGAAGCTAACGTTGGTGCTCCTCAGGTTGCATACAAGGAAACAATTACTAAGCCCGTTGACGTTGACAGCAAGTACGCTAAGCAGTCAGGTGGCCGTGGACAGTATGGTCACTGTAAGGTTAAATTTGAACCGATGGATCCGAACGGTGAAGAGACATTTAAGTTTGAATCAACAGTTGTTGGTGGTGCTATTCCTAAGGAATACATTCCATCAGTTGGTGAGGGTATTGAGGAAGCTACAAAGGCCGGTATTCTTGCCGGATTCCCTGTACTTGGTGTATATGCCAACGTATATGATGGTTCATACCATGAAGTCGATTCTTCTGAAATGGCATTCCACATTGCCGGATCTATGGCATTTAAGGAAGCTATGCAGAAGGCATCACCTGTTCTTCTTGAGCCTATCATGAAAGTTGAAGTTACAATGCCTGAAGAGTATATGGGCGATGTAATCGGAAGCCTTAATGCAAAGCGTGGTATTATTCAGGGTATGGATGATATCGGCGGAGGAAAGATTGTTCGTGCATTAGTTCCACTTGCAGAGATGTTTGGTTACTCTACTGAACTTCGTTCTTCAACACAGGGACGTGGTAACTATTCAATGTTCTTTGAGAGATATGAACAGGTTCCAAAGAACGTTCAGGAAAAAGTTATTGCCAGCAGAGCAAAATAATTATTGAAAATATTTCATATATGAAATATAATAATGTAAGCTGAATTAAAAAATTACCCTAATAGGGGTTAATAAAAGGAGGATATTTTAAAAATGGCTAAAGCTAAATTTGAAAGAACTAAACCACATTGTAACATTGGTACAATCGGTCACGTAGATCATGGTAAAACAACATTAACAGCAGCTATTACCAAGACCCTTAATGCTAGACTTGGTACAGGTGAAGCTGTAGCATTCGATATGATTGATAAGGCTCCGGAAGAGAGAGAAAGAGGAATTACTATTTCTACTGCTCACGTTGAGTATGAGACCAATAACAGACATTATGCACACGTTGACTGCCCGGGCCATGCTGACTACGTTAAGAACATGATTACCGGTGCTGCTCAGATGGACGGCGCTATCCTTGTAGTTGCTGCTACTGACGGTGTTATGGCTCAGACTAAGGAGCACATCCTTCTTGCTCGTCAGGTAGGTGTACCTTATATCGTTGTATTCCTTAACAAATGCGATATGGTTGATGATGAAGAACTTATCGAATTAGTTGAGATGGAAGTTACAGAACAGCTTGAAGAATATGGTTTCGAAGGCTGCCCAATTATCAAAGGTTCTGCTCTTAAGGCTCTTGAAGATCCTAACAGTGAATGGGGAGATAAGATCCTTGAACTCTTCGAAGTTATCGATTCTTATATTCCTGATCCTCAGAGAGAGACAGATAAGCCATTCCTTATGCCGGTAGAGGACGTATTCACCATTACAGGTCGTGGTACTGTTGCTACAGGTAGAGTAGAGAGAGGAACACTTCACCTTAACGACGAACTTGAAATCCTTGGTGTTAAGGAAGAGTCACAGAAGACTGTTGTTACCGGTATCGAGATGTTCAGAAAGCAGCTTGATGAAGCTATGGCTGGTGATAACATCGGAGCTCTTCTCCGTGGTATTAACCGTGACCAGATCGTTCGTGGACAGGTACTTGCTAAACCTGGTACTGTAACATGTCATAAGAAATTTACAGCTCAGGTATACGTTTTAACAAAAGAAGAAGGTGGACGTCATACTCCTTTCTTCAATAACTATCGTCCACAGTTCTACTTCAGAACAACAGACGTTACCGGCGTTTGCCAGCTTCCTGCAGGTACAGAAATGTGCATGCCTGGTGATAACGTAGAGATGACAATCGAACTCATCCACCCAATCGCTATGGAGCAGGGTCTTACTTTCGCTATCCGTGAAGGTGGTAGAACAGTAGGTTCAGGAAGAGTTGCAACTGTCATCGAGTAATCTTTGATTTTGTATCATAGAAACTTAAATACAAGCCGCAATTCCTCATTTTATGAGGAGTTGCGGTTTCTTTGACTTATTGAATAGCCTAAATGTATATGATATACTATGATTATTAAAAAGGGTATTATCTTTCGAAAGGAGACTACCCAATGTACCAACCTATCGACCAAATCAAAACCGGTATTAAACTGAAAATGCTACTGAAGGCAGCAGGTTACGATGTGAAGTATGTTCAGGAATACCTCCATTTATCCTGTCCGCAATCCATATACCGCTGGTTTAAGGGCAAGGTGCTTCCGTCAGTTGAACATTTATGTGCGTTGAGTAAATTGCTGAATTTACATATGGAGGACCTGCTGGTGTTGCAGGGAGAATTTGTTATTTATAGCATGATTGAGTTGTCAGATGACCCGACTGCAAAGCGACTGCTGACGTATGCAACGTATCTTCAGAAGGTGGCATAAGCCTATTGGACTATCTGTCCAATGACAAATTAA
>JBJEND010000010.1:0-22095 GCA_051880015.1 Butyrivibrio sp.
GATAAAACAGGAAACAGATACTGACCCCACTGTGATTTTCCGACATATTGCAGCCCGTGATTTTGTTAATATACACGGACCGGAGCATCATATATTAGATGGAGCATGTCTGTTAATGGCCTACAGGAATGCCGGGGGAGCAATTGATATTGATTGGGCACTGGAAAAAATAATGGGTGAAGGCCTTAGAATGCCGGGGGCTGCCTGCGGATTATGGGGTGTCTGCGGAGCCGTCACATCTATGGGAGCGGCTTTGGCAATAATTGACGGTACGGGACCCTTGTCAGAGGACGGAACCTGGGGGGCGCATATGAAATTTACTTCAAAAGCTTTAGAGCGGCTGGCGGATATTGACGGACCGAGATGCTGCAAACGTGATGCATTGGTAGCTTTTGAATGTGCAGTGGAATACATAAATAATCATTATGATGTTACGTTAGATTACAATAGACAAACTTGTATATACAGCGGATTAAATGAGCAGTGTATTAAAAACAGATGCCCTTATTTTCCTAAAAAGAAAATAACACTATAAAAATGCTTGTTTTATTATATTTTAAGGAATATACTGAATGAAAATGCGGATTTTGGATAAAGGATGGTGTATTATGATATCTGATAAGATGGTTGACCTTGTAAAAAACAGTTCCGTTATCAGGGCTATGTTTGAAGAAGGCAGGAGACTTGCAGGAATTTACGGAGCGGATAATGTATATGATTTCAGCCTGGGTAATCCCAATGTCCCTGCGCCGGAGGAAGTTAATGAGGCCATCAGGACAATTCTTTGTGAAGAAAATTCAGTTGAGCTTCACGGATATATGAATAATGCAGGATATGAGGATGTGAGACAGGCAGTGGCAGCTTCTCTTAACAGAAGATTTAACACTGATTTCAACCAGTCCAATATTATTATGACGGTGGGGGCAGCCGGAGGAATCAATGTGCTTTTTAAGGCAATTCTGAATCCCGGTGATGAGGTAATTGTTTTTGCACCTTATTTTGGAGAGTACAGGGCATATACCGCCAATGCAGATGGTAAGCTGGTGGTAATTTCTCCCGATACGGCTACATTTCAGCCTAATCTTACGGAGTTTGAAGCTAAAATAACCCCCAGAACCAAAGCAGTTATAGTGAATACCCCCAATAATCCCACGGGAGTCATATATTCTGAAGATACAATCAGGAAAATGGCGGACATTCTCGACAGAAAACAGAAAGAGTATAATATTTCCATTGTGCTTTTTTCTGATGAGCCATACAGGGAACTGGCCTATGATGGAGTTGAGGTTCCGTATATAACCCGGTATTATTCCAATACCGTTGTGGGATATTCCTACAGCAAATCCCTGTCTTTGCCGGGAGAACGTATAGGTTATCTGGTAATTCCGGATGAACTTACGGACAGTGAAGACGTTAAGGCTGCATGTAATGTGGCTACCAGAATTTTAGGATTTGTAAATGCACCTTCCCTTATGCAGAAGGTAATAGCAAGATGTGTTGATACTGATATATCCCACAATATTGAGGTATATAACCGTAACAGGGAAGCACTTTACAAAGGACTTACAGAGTTGGGCTTTGAATGTGTCAGACCGGAAGGGGCCTTTTATATGTTTGTTAAGACTCCGGTGGATGACTTTGAATTTTGTAATATGGCCAAGAAATACAATATTCTTGTGGTACCCGGAAGTTCATTTGCCTGTCCGGGATATGTAAGAATTGCATATTGTGTGTCTTATGATACTATAGTAAATTCTCTTCCGAAATTCGGAGAATTGGCACAGGAACTGGGCTTATAATAGAAAAGACAACAGAACGGAGACTGATTATGAAAGAATGGGAAAATAATATACGAAAAGTTACCCCCTATGTTCCCGGGGAGCAGCCGACAGATACGGATGTAATTAAACTGAATACCAATGAAAATCCATATCCCCCATCATCCCTTGTTACCGAAACGGCAGCAGCCATGGATATGAATCCTTTAAGACTGTACCCTGATCCCGGAGCTTCCAAACTGGTTAATGCACTTTCTGCAGAACACGGAGTTAAGAGTACACAGATTTTTCCGGGAGTAGGCTCAGATGACGTATTGTCAATGATTTTCCTCACATTTTTTAATTCCGGTAAGCCGGTACTTTTTCCGGATATTACTTATTCTTTTTACAAGGTATGGGCTGATGTATACAGGATACCTTATGAAACACCGGCACTGGATGAAAATTTCAGAATAAAGGCAGAGGACTATTACAGGGAGAACGGCGGAGTTGTTATAGCCAATCCTAATGCTCCCACCTCTATATGTGAAAATTTGGATTTTATAGAGGATATACTTAATCATAACAGGGATGTCATTGTGGTAATAGACGAGGCATATGTGGATTTTGGCGGACAGTCTGCCATACCATTGCTGGAGAAGTATGACAATCTTATTGTTGTGCGTACTTTTTCAAAATCCCGTTCCCTTGCAGGACTGCGGGTGGGCTATGCCGTTGCAGGGGAGAGAATTATACAGGCTCTTAATGATGTAAAATATTCAATTAATTCATATACTCTTAACAGGCATGCCATAGAACTGGGAACAGCCGCAGTTTTAAGCCGGGAGTATTATGAGAATATTACGGCAAAGGTTGTGGCCACCAGGGAAAGAACCGTGGAGGAACTTAACAGGCTTGGTTTTAAATGCCTGCCGTCATCGGCAAATTTTATTTTTGCAAAACACGGGAAAAAATCTGCCCGGGAGATATTCAGCGCATTAAAAGAGACCGGAATATATGTGAGATATTTTGATGCCCCCAGGATTAATGAATATTTAAGAATAACCATAGGAACAGATGAGGATATGAATAAGGTTCTGGATTTCTTACATAAACTGCTGTCATAGGACAGCAGAATTTTTATGAAAAATTTATAAATAATTACAATTTTTTTATGGTATATCCTTCATGAAATGTGTATTATAGGTATAGCATGTTTGTAAAAGGAAGTTTTATATATGTCTGATTTCAGAAATAAGTTCTCGAATTTTATGTCCGGCAGAAACGGAGTTGATGAGTTTAGCCGTTTCTTAAGTGTGCTGGCGATTATAGTTATGGTTATTGCCATTTTTATTCCTTTCAGGTTGGTTAAATGGATTCTCTGGGGACTTGCCCTTCTGGTTATGATATATTCTTATTTCAGAATTTTCTCCAGAAATTACAACGCCAGAAGCCGTGAGAATCAGTGGTATTGTTCCATCAGATACAGGAATAAGAGCAAAAGAAGCGGCAATAACGGATATGGCAGCTTTTCATCCTATACCAATGCACAGAAGAAGGCCATGGATCGTAAGACCCATAAGATTTTCAGATGCCCTAACTGTTCACAGAAGATAAGGGTTCCAAGGAGAAAGGGCCGCATATCCATTAAGTGCCCGAAATGCCGTATTGAATTTATTAAGAAGACCTGAGCGGGGATGCTGCCATGTTCGGTTATATTACAATCAATAAGGATGAATTGAAAATTAAAGATTATAATAAATACCAGTCATACTATTGCGGTGTATGCCACAGTCTTAAGACGAATTACGGGCTTACGGGTCAGATGACGCTAACCTATGATATGACATTTCTGGCTGTTTTACTTTCATCTTTGTATGAGGATGATACAAAAGCAGTTATGCACAGGTGTATGCCCCATCCGGTTAAGAAGCATTCTGCCATATATAATGAATATACGGATTATGCTGCTGCCATGAATGTACTTCTCACATATCATAAGCTGAAGGATGACTGGGAGGATGAGAGAAGCATTAAATCCAACACCATGGCGGGACTTTTAAAGAGAGCCTTCAGAAAGGCTTCCGCCTTATACCCCAGACAGTCAGAGGTGATAGCTGAATGTATCCGCAGTCAGAGGGAGTATGAGGAGAATAATGAGACATCCATAGATACGGTTTCCCAGCCCACAGGAAGAATGCTGGGAGAAATCTTTGACATGAAGCAGGATGAATGGAGCAGCTACCTTAAGCGAACAGGCTTTTTCCTTGGCAAATTTATTTATATACTGGATGCCTATGATGATTTGGAGAAGGACATTAAGAAGAATAATTATAATCCCCTGATTCCCCACCGGGATGAGACGGATTTTAAGGATAGCTGTGAAAGGCTTCTCATCACGGTGGCGGCAGAGAGCTCCAGGGCATTTGAAGCACTGCCCATACTTGATAACGGTGATATATTGAGAAATATTCTGTACTCCGGAGTATGGAGTAAATTTTATAAAATAGAGAGATAAGGTTGAAGAAGATATGAAAGACCCCTATTCAGTCCTTGGCGTAAGCCGGGACGCCGGCCCTGATGATATCAAAAAAGCATATAGAAAGCTCAGCAGAATCTATCACCCGGATGCCAATGTCAATAATCCCAATAAGGCGGAGGCTGAAGAGAAATTTAAAGAGGTACAGGAAGCCTATGACCGGATTATGTATGAAAGAGAGCATGGTGAAGGCACCTATGGCAATAATTCCGGAGGACAGAGTGCATATTCAGGTGCATATAATGGTTACGGCGGTTTTGGCGGTAATCAGGGAGCTACAGGAAGGGATACTGACAGCCCCCGTATGAGAGCGGCAATCAATTATGTCAACAGCGGACATTACGTGGAGGCCCTTAATACCCTTGAAGGTATGGGAGGGGCAGAGCGTAATGCCAGATGGTATTATGTGCATGCCCACGCCAATTATGGAATGGGCAATATAATCAATGCTACGGAAGATGCGAGAAAAGCCGTTAATCTTGAACCGGGTAATATAGAGTATGTTAATTTCCTTAACCAGCTTGAGCAGGGGGGAACCTGGTACAGGGATATGGGAACCTCATACGGAAGACCTCAGTCCAATATGGCGAGCTGCTGTGCCCAGTATTTATGTCTTCAGACTATATGCAGCTGCTGTTGCTGTGGCAGGGGATTTTTTTGAAAAAGTTGCAGACATCGGCGCCTTTGTCGTTTTAAGGGGTATCCGGTGTCTTTTTTTGCGATTTTTTATACTTGCAATGTAGTGACATAATTATTACAATCAGACTGTACTTAAGAAAATCTCAGGAGTCAGGAATGAAAGATATAATCGAATACATTTATAATATACCCAAATTCTCCAGAAAATGTTCTTTGGATAATACTCTGGAGATGTTAAAACGGCTGGGTAATCCTGCCTTTGACCGTAAGGTGGTTCATGTTGCAGGTACTAACGGCAAGGGGTCTGTATGCACATATCTTGATAATATTTTAAGAGCCGCAGGCCATACAACGGGAGTGTTCACTTCTCCCCATCTTGTAAAAATGAATGAGAGAATCAGGATAAACGGAGCAGATATTTCAGATGAAGAATTTACGGAAGCCTTTACCGTGGTTCATACAGTGGCAGAGGAGATGGTTCGTGACGGATATGCCCACCCTTCCTTCTTTGAGTTTCTGTTTGGGATGGGGATGTATGAATTTGGAAAGAGTAATGCAGAGTATGTTATTTTGGAGACAGGTCTGGGAGGCAGACTGGATGCCACCAACTCCTTTCCTTTCCCCGTGCTTTCCGTTATTACTTCCGTAAGCCTTGACCACACTGATATTCTTGGCAATACATATACTGAAATAGCATCAGAAAAAGCCGGTATTATTAAGAAAAATATTCCGGTGCTGTTTGCGGATAAAAGGGAGGATGTAACAAAGGTTATTCTGGATAAAGCCGGGACAACGGATTCTCCGGTATATTCTGTTTCCCGTGAGAATATCATGGATTTGGTTAAAAGGGATAAATATATTGATTTTTCTCTTAACAATGGGTATTATGATAATGAACGTTTTTCCGTCAGGTCCCATGGACTGTATCAGGCAGAGAATGGGGCATTGGCGGTTACGGCGGCAAATATATTAGGCATAAGGAATCCTGATATAATCAGAAAAGGACTTCTTAGTGCGGAATGGACTGGTAGAATGCAGGAAATAGACAGAAATATGATTTTAGACGGTGCACATAATGAAGACGGGATTGCACAGTTCCTTGAATCTGTTAAGGAAGATGATTTTGAAGGGGACAGATATTTAATGTTCAGTGCCGTAGCGGACAAGCATTACGAAGAGATGATTAAGGCAGTATGCGAAAGCGGTCTTTTTAAGGGATTTATTATTGTGCCCATATCTGACCCCAGAGGGTTGGATTTAGATACCATGGAAGCAGCCTTTAAGAAATATTCAAGCGGGGAAATAATCGTTATGAAAAATCTTTCCCAGGGAATTTTTCAGGCGTGCATGTTAAGAGACAGGGGCAATATAATATATATGGCCGGTTCCTTATACCTTGCAGGAGAGATTATGACCAGCAGAGAATAATTTCATGTAAACAGGGAGAAATATATGATTAATTTTGATGATGAAATTAAGAAATTCCAGCCAAGCCTTGAAGTGGACCAGGCTGAAGATGCAATTTACCATAATGACATAACTGATGTAACCGAGGTTATGGATAAGATTATTAAAGAAATTACAGATAAGTAGAACGGAGCAATACCATGAGATGTTACAAATGTAACGCCGTGCTTTCGGACAATGATTATTGCCTTAAGTGCGGAGCGGACGTGTCCGTGTATAAAATAGTCGTTAAGGCTTCCAATTCCTATTACAATCTTGGACTTGCCAAGGCTCAGGTAAGGGATTTGACAGGTGCATTGGCAGCGCTGCGTATAAGTCTTCATATTAACAAGAAAAATATAAAAGCAAGAAATCTCCTGGGTCTCATCTATTTTGAAATGGGTGAAGTTGCCATGGCGCTTTCTGAATGGGTTATCAGCCTTAACCTCAAGCCGGATAAAAATGTGGCAGAGGTATATATCCGTAAGGTCAAAGCCAATCAGAACAAGCTTGAGGTACTTAATCAGGCAGCCAGAAAATATAATTTTTCCCTGCGCAAGCTTTCGGAGGAGGGAGATGATGTTGCCCTCATCCAGTTAAAAAAAGTTATCTCAATGAATCCCAAGTTTGTTAAGGCACATCTTTTACTGGCACTGGTATATATGAAAAATAAGGATGATGAAAAGGCAATGAAACTGCTGAACCGTGTCCTTAAAATAGACAGAAATAATACCCTTGCATTAAGATATATTGATGAAATTAACAAAGTAGGAATTGCCGGTGAGAATAAAACAGAAGAAAACTACTACAAAACCAAAAAGAAAGCCCCCCTTTCAGGGCATGATGTAATATTACCCAGGGCTTCCTATAAGGAACCCTCCAGCGGAGTATTAACGGTTGTATACATTCTTCTGGGTGTGGTAATAGGCGTTGCTTTGGTATGGTTTCTGGTGGTTCCCGCCAGACTGCAAAGTTCCAGGGAAGAGAGCAGTAATACAATCAAAAAATACAGTCAACAGCTTGCAGAGTATTCGGTGGATATAACGGAACTGGAAAATAAAATCACAAAACTCACATCCCAGCTTGAACAGGCTGAAGCTGAGCTGGCTGTATATGAGGGGGATAATGGTGAGATTGCCATGTATTCCAAGCTTATTGAAGCGGCATCAGCATATGTGGATAATGATTTTGAAACGGCAGCGGTTCTGCTGGCGGCAATAGATGTTACCCAGCTTCCTACGGATACAGCCAAATCCCTGTACACGGCCATGGATGATAACAGCAGCGGCGGCGCCAGAGCTTTTTATCTGGCAGGGGTTAATGCGTATAACCAGGAGAATTACGTGGATGCCATAGCATACTTCACCAAAGCATATGAGGCAGACGATACATCCGTTGAGACACCGTATTATCTGGCAATGAGTTATATTCTGATTAATGATATGCAATCGGCAGACAGATATGTAAACATTGTTAATTCCAAATTCAAGAATACCTCTTATGCAGCACAGCTTAATGCCTATATTGCATCTTTAAATACACAGTAAAACTACTAATGAATAAACCTCACAGAAGTGACGGAGCAATGAATAATTGCTCCGTTTTATTTTTCAGGTAAGCCATAAACATAATGCATCGGAAAGGAGAGAGATTATGGCCAGTGTATGTGAAATTAAAGACGATTTAATAATTGTACGGCTTAATGGTGATTTGGATCATCATATCACCCGCGGACTTAAAGAGGAAATTGACAGTTGTATTATCAATAACAAAATATTCCGTATAGCATTTGATTTTAGAAATGTTATATTTATGGACAGCTCCGGTATAGGACTTATTATGGGACGCTATAAGAAAATAAAACCTATGGAGGGAGAAATATTTGTATGCAATCTGGGACTTTCCATGCAGAGAATTTTTAAGCTTTCAGGACTTTTTAAAATAACAAAACATAGTTTTGAAATAGACCATCTGGTAAATGAGGAGGCTACATATGAACAGGAATAAAATCAGAATGGAGTTTGATGCCATATCGGAAAATGAGGCGCTGGCAAGGGTGTGTGCTGCAGCATTTGTAACAAGGCTGGATCCTACCCTGGAGGAAATTAATGATGTTAAAACGGCGGTTTCGGAGGCGGTAACCAATGCCATCATCCACGGCTATGAGGAGAAAGGCGGAACGGTGGTGTTGGAGGCAGTATTGGAGAATTATACTGTTGAAATTAAAATAACCGATATGGGAAAAGGCATTGAAAATGTTCCACAGGCAATGATGCCTATGTATACCACCGGGGAAGACAAGGAACGTTCCGGAATGGGTTTTACATTTATGGAGGTATTCATGGATGAACTTGAGGTTTTGTCAGAGCCCGGCAAAGGAACAACTGTAATAATGAAAAAGAGGTTTAATGAACCGGCGGAGTAAGCGGAGGTGTGATTATGGATCATACCAAAGAGCTTATAGAACTGGCCCATTCAGGCAACAAAGAGGCAAGGGATTTTCTGGTATTACAGAATATGGGGCTGGTATACAGCGTAGCCAAAAGATTTTATAACCGGGGTTACGATATGGAAGATATTACCCAGATTGGAACAATAGGGCTGATAAAGGCCATTGATAAATTTGATCTGGACCAGCCGGTAATGTTTTCCACTTATGCAGTGCCTATGATTTCAGGAGAGATAAAAAGATTTATAAGAGATGACGGGATGATAAAAATTTCCCGTTCAATCAAAGAAAACAGTTGGAAGATAAGACAGGCGGCGGAGGAGCTGGCACAGAAAAAAGGGAGGGAGGCTACTATGGAGGAATTATCAGAGATAACAGGGTTATCCTGTGAAGATATTGTTATGGCAATGGATGCTTCCAAGGAAGTGGAGTCCATATACCAGACGGTTTATCAGGGTGACGGCAATGCGGTTTTTGTAGTGGATAAGCTTGCTGCGTCTGTTGAAACCCCTCCAAGCGAAACGGTTATTAACAATATGATGCTGGATCAGCTTATGGACCGGCTTTCCGATATGGAAAAGGAACTTATACAAATGCGCTACTATGAGGATAAAACTCAGGTGGAAGTGGCCAAAAAACTGGGAATATCCCAGGTTCAGGTTTCCAGGCTGGAGAAAAAAATTCTGATGCGGATGAGAAAAGCTGTTGAAGAATGAATAATTTACAGGCCTGCTCCCAATACTATTTCCAAAATTAAGGAGCAGAAATATGAACGAGGAAGTATATATCAGTTTCGGTAGAAGTACGGAGGTTAATAACGAGAAGATAACACTTCAGGATGTGGCGGAGATATGGTGCAGCGATAATGCGATTTTAGCAGGACTTAAAAATACGGTTATAGCCAGAGTTAATACGGATAAAGACAAAGTATATGTCTTTACGGCAGTTTCCGTTATTAAGATGATGCAGAACAAATTCCCGGATATAACCGTATCCAATATAGGAGTTCCTGAATTTGCCGTTGTATACCACAAAAAGAAAAAGCCTAATCCCCTCTGGAATGCTGTAAAAATTCTGATGGTAAGTCTTATAGTGTTTTTCGGCGGCGCCTTTGCGATTATGGCATACGGCAACGATATTGATATACAGAATGTATTTAAAGTAATAACCGGATTTTTTACCGGTGATGAGGAGAGAAATACCATACTGCTTCAGACGGCATATTCGGTGGGACTGTCTCTGGGCATAATTATATTTTTCAATAATTTCGGTAAAAGAAAGAGCATAAAAGATCCTACGCCTCTGCAGGTGGCAATGAGAACCTATGAGGAGGATATATATACAACCGTAATTAACGATAATATAAGAGAGGGAAAAACCGGTGATGTGGATTAGAAAACTTTTACTGATAATTACAGGAGTGAGCGGCGGTGCAGTAACTGCTGCAGGCTTTTTTGCAGTAATAGCCGCAGTGGGAGTTATAAACAGATTTGCAGATTATTCCAAAACAGCCTTCGGAATAAGAATTTATGAAATAGTTTTGTGCACCGGGGGAATACTTGGCAATTTGCTTTTTATTTTTACACCCGGAATCAGGCTTTGGGGATGGCTTACCATATTGGCAGGACTGGCTGTGGGAATGTTTATAGGATGTTTCCTTCTTTCACTGGCAGAGGCCGTAAAGGGTCTGCCTATTTTTTGGCGGAGAATAAGGCTGCAGAAGGGAATATCTATTGCCATTATTGCTTTTGCCATTGGAAAAACAGTAGGAAGTCTTTTTTACTTTTGTTGTTATTTGTTGGAAAGTCAGGTATAATATAATTATAGGATACAAAAGTAAAGGGAGGCGGTCTTGTGGAGAAAAAATTAGTTACTTTATTGTCCGGAGAGGGTCAGAATTTTGACATTGCCAATGAGGTTATCAAATCCTTTTCGGATGAATTCCAGGTTATTTACAGGATTAACGTAATTACGGGTGAATATGAAATTATTCTCATGAATATGGAAAATCCTGAATTCAGTCTGGGCTATAAGGATTTTTTCGAGCTGGAAGAGGACTATATGAAATATGGTGTAGAAAAAGAATATGTGTCCCTGCTTCCGGGGGAGAACGGAGGACTGCCGGACTATCCCGATACAATTAAGCTGAATACCATAAGGGAATATTTTTCAAGACACAATACTCCGCTAAACAGCTATTACAAAGAAAAATCAGGAGCATGGCTTAAGCTTACGGTAACTCCTGAAGCCGGTTATTCAGACGAACATCCCTATGTTATATATGCAATTAAAGAATGCAGTGAGCAGATAAATGAGAAAACGCGAAATATCATATATGACTCAGCAGTGTCCAAAATGTACTGTCTGGTAGTAACAGTGGACAGGGAAAATGAAACATATCAGTGCATACACTGTGAGGAAGGCCTTAAGATGCGGGAGGGCACCGGCCCTTTAAAAGAATTCAGGGATATGATGAAGCGGCAGATATATGAAGAGGATTATGCTTCTTTTGAAAGTCTGATTACGGGTATTTCTCCTGACACTGTAGGATTTACCGAGCGGGAATACCGAATTGAAGATGAAGATGGGATGTTTCATTTCCTGAATGCTTTTGCCACATACATCACCGTTCCGGAGGGAGGCAGAATTCTTCTTCTGGTGCGTAATGTGGACGAGAGGGCTGCCAACAGAGCAAGAATGGAATCTCTTAATGAAGAATATAACAGGGCCAAAAATGTTCTTTATGCCCTGGGAAATTCCTATTTTGGCATATACTATCTCAATCTGGAGAAAAAGCACATTATTACCTTCAGACAGGGTGAAGATGTTAAGAATATTTTTAAAAACACCATTGACTACGAACAGATAATGGAAAACTATACCCGTATCATGGTATATCCTGAGGACAAGTCCCTTGTGAGAACTTTTTCTTCCATTGAGAACATATCATCGGTTCTTCACGAAGAGGGACAGAGGATGTATTGTGAATATCAGAGAACCTTTGGCTCCGTATACAGATGGATAAGACTGGAATATCAGGCAGTAAAATGTATTGACGGCAAGCCCATAATGGTTATTATGGCGTTTAAGGATATACATAATGAAAGAGAAGCAGAACTGCGGTACAAACAGGAGCTGAGGGAAGCACTTATTGCCGCCAAGCTGGCAAGTGAGGCAAAGTCCCGGTTCCTGTCCAACATGTCCCATGATATAAGAACACCTATGAATGCCATTATGGGTATGACCTCCATTGCTCTGGGGCATATGAATAACAGCGATAAAGTAAGGGACTGCCTGGAGAAAATCAATATATCTGCCAATCATCTGCTGCGCCTTATAAATGAGGTTCTGGATATGTCTTACATAGAGAGCGGCAAGATAACACTTAAATCTGAAGAATTTAATCTTATTGAGCTGATTGAAACTGTGGTTTTTATTATGCAGGAACAGTTTGATGCCATGAATCAGACCTTTAGTATGGATGTTTCCGCAATCAGTAAGTGTAAGGTGATGGGAGACCGGGTAAGAATCCAGCAGATACTGTTAAATGTACTTGGCAACGCTTCCAAATATACCCCGAAATGCGGTAAAATAACTATGACAGTAGAGCAGACAGAGGACCTGAAAGACATGGGAACGTATGTGTTTACTGTTGCCGATACAGGCAAAGGAATGTCTGAAGAGTTTATCCGTAAGATTTTCAAACCCTTTGAAAGGGAAGAGAAAATAGAAGAGGAAATAGAGGGAAGCGGACTCGGCATGGCAATTTCCAAAAGCATAGTAGACCTTATGAATGGGGATATTACAGTGGAAAGCAGTGTGAATAAAGGTTCCGTGGTTACTGTTATTCTTCCTCTTCAATACGTTAAGGAGAAGTCTGATGTAATCGAAAACGTTATTGACGATAAGGATGAAAATCCCTATGGAATTCTTAAAGGTAAAAAAGTTCTTGTAGTGGATGATAATGAAATTAACTGCGATATTGCCTGCGATTATCTTGAAGATATAGGAATTATTACGGATGTTGCCATAAACGGCAAAGAGGCATACAACATTATTTCAACAGGGGAATATTTTGATGCGGTGCTGATGGATATAAGAATGCCCATAATGAACGGATATGAGGCAACCCGTAAAATAAGGGGAATTGGTACTGAATATGCAGAGAATATACCTATCATAGCCATGACTGCCAATGCTTTTGAAGAGGATGTGCAGATGAGCCTCAGAATGGGAATGAATGCCCATATATCCAAGCCACTGAGCGCTGATATGATGTACAGCGCATTGGCAAAGGTATTTGTCGCACAATAGCGAATATATGTTTTTGTTTACAGACTGTTGATATTGTATAATAATGGTATAGCACAATGGTATAGCATACAATGAGGATAACCGCAATATGAACGATGACTGGAAAATGGAATTAAAATGTGCCAATGTAGACGTAGACGGAGCTATTGAACGTTTCTCTAATAAGGAAGAGCGATACATAAAATATCTTAAGCTTTTTAGGGATAACGCCAGCTTCCATAATATGCTTGTAGCATTAGAACAGGGAGATTGCAGTGCCGCCTTTGAGAACTGCCATTCCCTCAAAGGCGTTGTGGGGAATCTGGGATTCAGAGGTATATTTCCCAATATCTATGATGCCTGCGAGATACTTCGTAACGGAAGCATGGAGGGCGTAGTCGACTTGATAACTGCCGTTGAGGATAATTATCAGGAAATCATAAGAATTATTAATAAATATTGGGCATAGTTAAATTGACAGTGGAACGGTTGCCGGATAATTTCCGGCAGCCGTTTTGTGCAGAATATACAAAAAGATTTTCATTAATATACCCTATATAAGTGCAGGATAATATGATATAATAGAAAGAGTTATATTTGCTTTTCGGAGGATTTATATGAATACCAGGTCGGTATTACGTACGGCACTGATTACCCTGGGGATAATGATTGTTACCACGGTATTAAGTTATATGGATGTAATGGGGATATGGGATAATTATATATCTGATGTTCTGACTCAACAGACATCCGGCGTCAATAAGAAAATATATATTATCGGAATAGATGACAGAACCCTTCAGGAATATGGAATGATTTCCGAATGGGGACGTAAGCTGTCAGGAAGATTAGTGGAAATATTAAATGAAAATGAGAACGCCGGACCTGCGGTAATAGGACTGGATATAATTTACAGTGAAACAGCGGATGAAGAAGGGGACGCCTATTTTGCCAATGCCTGCCGCAAAGCGGGTAATGTTGTAACCGCATCCCGGCTTGCGTTTAAAGAACAGCCCAGGACAGATGATAAAGGCTATACAGTATATAATCAATATAATATAGATTATATGATTAATCCCTATGACAGTCTGAATGAAAATACCGCTTCCGGATTTGTCAATACACCGGTGGACAGTGACGGATATGTGCGCAAGACAATGGCTTATATGGATTATGAAGGTGAGCGTATATACAGTTTTGCATATACTGTTTATATGGAATATATGAAGACGTTGAATGAAGAGGCTGTACTCCCCAAAACCTACGGGGAAGGTAACCTTTTTTATTTTACATACTCGGGTAAGCCGGGCTCGTATACGGTAATATCCATGGCAGATGTTCTGGACGGGAAAGTAGATACCAGAATTTTTAATGATGCAGTTGTTCTGGTAGGTGCATATGCAGTGGGAATGCAGGATTCATATAAGCCCGCAGTAGCCCATGATAAAGAAATGTATGGTGTGGAGATTCATGCTAATATTATACAGGCGTTGTTGGAGAATAAGACCAAACTTCCGGTCTCCAGAACAGTCTATGCAGTGGTTATGGGTATACTGTGCGGATTATTCTTCCTCGTTGCCAAAAAACTTAAGATTATAAAAACAGTACCGGTGCTGGCAGTGATGGCAGGGGGAAGTGTCCTGTTTGCAAAAATCATGTACCGCAATGGATATATTTTACCTGTGATTTTATTTCCCGCTCTACTGGTTATTATATTTGCTGAACAGCTCATAGAGGGATATGTGACAGAGCATATACGCAGAAGGCGGGTTGTAAGTGTATTCAAACAGTATGTGGCACCCCAGGTAGTGGATAAAATCAGCAAAAACAGGGATTTTGAGCTGGTTCTCGGGGGAGAAAACAGGCATGTGGCAGTGCTGTTTGTGGATATAAGAGGATTTACGACTATTTCGGAAAGTCTGGAACCGGAACAGGTTGTGGAGATACTTAATGAATACTTAAGCCTTACTACAAAGGCTATTTTTGACAATGAGGGAACCTTGGATAAATTTGTGGGAGATGCCGCCATGGCTGTATTTAACGCGCCGTTTGATTTGGACGACTATATTTACAGGTCGGTATGCGCGGCGTGGGATATGAAGAAGGGCGCAGATGTAATAGCAGATAAATTTAAAAAGCGTTTCGGAGAAAGTGTTGAATTCGGAATAGGGGTAAACTGCGGCAATGCAGTTGTGGGTAATATTGGATGTAATTTCCGCATGGACTATACCGCCATCGGAGATACGGTTAATACAGCAGCACGTCTGGAAAGCAATGCAAAAGCCGGACAAATATTAATAAGCGATGCCGTATATGAGTCATTGAAAGACAGAATAAAGGTAACTCCTGTGGGTGAAATTCCCCTAAAGGGTAAAAACAGGGGAGTATTTGTATATCAGCTTGATGAAGTTATTGGCAGATGAGGTAGATTATGGAAAAGATATATATTATTCCGGACAGAAATAATACGGAAAAGTCTGTGGACTTAATAAATGAATGGGATGGAGCATTTGAATTTAATGATTTCTGGAATCCGGAGGTGTTGGATAACAGGCGGCTTCAGGAAGAAATCATTGAACATTATGCAAAATACCGGACGGATTTTTCTCAGGATACGATGCACGGAGCATTTCTGGATATAACTGTCCACAGTGAAGACAGACTTATCAGAGAGGCATCGGTACAGAGAGTTCGCCAGTCAATGGAAATTGCAAAACGCATGGGGCTTAGAGGTGTTGTTTTTCATACAGGACTGCTGGCCGGATACCGGGTATCAAAATACCTTGACCACTGGCGGGAGGAAAATATCCGTTTTTTTCGCTGCCTGGCAGAAGAGTACCCGGAACAGGAGATACTTATGGAGAATATGTTTGATGAGAATCCCCGGGAACTGGCCGGGCTTAGTGAGGCCATGAAAACTACAGATAACTTTGGAGTATGCTTTGATTACGCTCATGGTGCACTTACTCCGTGCCCATTGGATGAGTGGGTGAAGACTCTTGCGCCGTATATACGTCATATACATATTAACGATAACGATTTACACGGAGACCTGCATCAGCCTGTGGGCGACGGCAGAATCGACTGGCAGGAATTTAACGGATTAATGGAGAAATATTCGGTGGAAACAACGGTTCTGGTGGAAGTCAGAGGGTATGAGGCACAGAAAAAATCTCTGGAATACTTAAGAAAGAACCGGATTTTTCCGTTTAATAAATAGTTAGGGGAATACATATGAAGTTAGAGTACAAAGATTATGAAAGAATATTGAATATCGGAATCGGATTGTGTACGGAAAGAGACAGGAACAGACTTTTTGAATCCATTTTGGAAAGCGGAATGAAGATTACCCACTGCGATGGCGGAACATTATATATTTATGAGGATAATAAGCTTGTTTTTAAAATTATGAAAACTGTTTCCATGGGAATTAATCGCGGAGCTGACGGAAAACCTGTTGAAGACATGCCTCCTGTTCCCATGGAGGAGAAGAATGTATGTGCATATACTGCCATTCACAGAGAAGCAGTGAACATACCTGATGTATATAATAGCGAGAGATTTGATTTTTCAGGCCCCAGAAGATATGATATGCTGACAGGTTATCATACACAGTCACAGCTGGTTGTTCCTATAGAAAATAATGAGAATGAACTTTTGGGAGTGCTTCAGCTTATAAATGCCATGGATGAAGATGGCAATGTAATACCATTTGACGAAGAGTACAACATAATAATACGTTCTCTGAGCTCAATGGCAGCTATTGAACTGACCAATATTTCTTATATGCAGGAGCTCAAAAAACTTATGTATTCCTTTGTGGAGGCCTTTGCAACCGCAATAGATGAAAGAATTCCCTATAATGGTTCCCACACCAGAAGAGTGGCGGAATTCGCAGGTATTCTGGCAGATTATATTACAAAGAAACATGAAGCAGGAGAATGTGAAGAATTCTTTGATGAGGACAGAAAAGAAAAACTTCT
The DNA here is from genome assembly GCA_051880015.1 of Butyrivibrio sp. GTDB lineage: Bacteria > Bacillota > Clostridia > Lachnospirales > Lachnospiraceae > Eshraghiella. The sequence continues at coordinate 17,107 of JBJEND010000010.1, forward strand.
GTTAGCAGCCCTGTTGCACGATATCGGCAAAATGATTATTCCGTTAAAAGTCATAAACAGAGCAACCAGACTTGACAAAGATATGGAGCGGGTAGACAGAAGATTTGAACTTCTTGCATCCTATTATGAAGTGGATATGTTAAGAGGCAGGATATCACAGTCAGAATATATGGATAAAATATCCGAACTCAAGGATGACCTGGAATTTATCCATAAAGTAGACAGCATAGGTTTTCTTGATGATGAAAAACTCATGCGGGTTAAAGAGATTGGAGCTAAGGTCCATGTTAAGGAAGACGGCACGGTCACCTCTTATCTTCATGATAAGGAAATATCATACCTCAGTGTCCGAAAAGGAACCCTCAATGATGATGACAGAAGAATGGTGGAAAGCCATGTAGTAATGACAAGGAAAATCCTGAGTAAAGTACATTTCAATAAAAATTATAATATGGTCCCCAAGTGGGCGGCTGACCACCATGAATTCCTGGACGGCACCGGATATCCGGACCATTTAAGGGGTGACGAGATAGATTTAGAGACAAGAATACTTACCGTATCGGATATATATGAAGCACTTACGGCAACGGACAGGCCATATAAAAAAGGCATGCCTATGGATAAGGCTGTTGCCATATTAAGAAGTATGGCTGAGGAAGGAAAAGTTGAGATGAGACTGGTGAACTGGCTGGTTGAGGCCATTCAGGAGGGAAAAAACGATGAAGAATAAACTTACAAAAATTCTTGCGTTTGTAACGGCTTTAACATTGGTATTAATGCTTATGCCACGTTTAGACGCCACATATAAAATTAAGGCAGCAGTAAGAGATGTTTCAAGCATATCAGAATTGCAGGACATACTGTCAGAATGTGCAACGTCACAAGAAGCAATAGAAGTGAAACTAACCTCGGATTTAACCGGTGTTACCTCAACATTTACCCATACAGGGGGAAATCTGTCAATAGACCTTAACGGTTATTCCATAAAAGGCAGTATTTCAGGAACGACTCCGTTTATTTTTAATTCCTCTTCCGGAGAGCTGGAATTTACAGATAGCAGTCCGGAACAGACCGGCAGTATCAGTAATACGGCAATTTCCGGAGGAGCGGTGAATAAAACAGGGGGAAACCTTGTTATTAACGGTGGAAATTATATCGGCTGTTCATTATGTATTCAAGTATCAAATTGTACGGCTTCAATTACAGGAGGCAATTTTGAATCAGATAATTCCTATAATTCGATTACATTGTGGATGGATGGAAAAAGTACGGTAAATATATACGGAAATCCGGTATTTACCAGTAGTGACGGAGTTTTGTACATGCCGGATAATTCTTCCGGCAACAGTCTTACTGTAGAGGGAGGCTCATTCACCGCAAATGAAAACGGAAAATGGAGCTATGCCTGCTACTTAGGAGGCGACGATACCAATACGGCAGTTATTAAGGGAGGGCAATTTGTACTTAATGCAAATGCAGGTAAAGCCTTATGTATAGGCAGTAATGTTAATGTTAAACTGTCAGGCGGAAAATATACCGGCGGAATAGGCAAATCCGTTTCAGGAACAGATGAACAGAATTATTCTGCCTATTACGGGGACAACGGAATTCTTTCCAATGATTATGTGCTTACTGATAACAGGATTACATATGAAACCGGAACGGTTAATACTATTAATGATGAAATAAGTGTTGTGAAGGGAAAATTGGTGAAGCTGGATATCCAGCGCTCACTGTTGGATTCGGATTATACCGGGGACTTATATGCACTGGTACCCGTTTCAGTTGATGAAAGCGGCAGGGTGTATACCAATGGTGACAGTAATACGGTTCCGGATAATTTTGAAATACCAGATGGCAATATATATAAGTTTAACGGATGGTATGACCAACAGGGAGAAGAATTTTCATCTGTAGGAGCATATATATCCCATAAAGGAACAGAATTAACTGATACTACACTTAAGGCTGAATGGAATGGGGAGATTACTTCACAGTCCGGTCTTTCCAATGCTCTTATTAACAGTGGAGCAGTGAAAAATATCCTGCTTAAAGGAAATATTACATTAAACTCCGGAATTACGGTTAATGCTCCGGAATTGATGATAGAAAGAACCCTGGATCTTGGAGGATATACCATAAACTACAGTAATACCACAAAACCGGCACTGATTTTAAACGGTTTGTGGAAAATAGGAAACGGAAGTATTAACAGTACCGGACAGGGTGCAATGCAGATTTACGGTACTGCAGTAATTGAAAATCTGAAATGCATATCTGACAATTCCAACTATGCTGTGGGTTTCATTAATGTTATTGATGATTCTCCAAACAGAATTATTTCAGGGACTTTTGAAATTACCGGGTCAGATGGTTATGCCATATATGCAACAGCCGCAGACGGAACAGGCACTGCCGGACATATTACCGGCCTTTTCAAAGATTCCAATGCCAGCAGTACGGCAACATACGTTAATGGAAGCGGTACATACTTAAAAACAACAAAACTTATTGTGTCCCGTAATCCTATCACCTATATTCAAAACGGCGGTGCCATTGATATGGGCAGATATAGTTATGGGGATGTTATTGCACCGGTTAAGGCAGAATTGAGTAATAAAGATTATACCGGGGATATTGTTATTACCGGGGTTTCGGTTGACAATGCCGCTTTTAAAGTTACAGGCAAAACTACCGGGAAGACTTTAACCGGGGGAAGTACGGATACTTACACTTATACAATAGAAACAGCAGGCGTTCCCAACCCCGGAAGCTATGAATGCACGGTAAGCATTAATTATATTAAAATGGATGGAACAGCCGGTACATATAAGCATAAAATTACACTGATTGTGGAAGCAAAACCCAACCAGACCCAACCTGATATCAGTTATACCCTGTCTGGAACCAAGGGAAGCTCCGGCTGGTATATAACCAGTGTTACTGTATATCCTGAAAAGGGTTGTACAATTTCCGCAAAACGGGATGGAGAGTATTCTGACTATTATATAGTGGAAAGTACATCCTCTCCGGTTATATACATAAAAAACGAAAAAGGAGAGATAGCCGGACCTGTTCAGTTGGAAAAAATATTTATTGATACAGAGGCTCCCCGGGTAACGGGAGTAGAAGATAAAATGACATACTATGGGGATGAACTTGTAGCGGAGGCAGAAGATGATAATCTGGAACAAGTCACCGTTAATGGTGAGAATGTTTCATTCAGCGGAAATCATTGCAGTATATCCCTGAAACCATCCCTTAATGAATATGTGATTATAGTATCTGATAAAGCCGGTAATGTTTCGGAATATACTGTAAGAGTAGAGGAAACATGGATGAAGGAAGGCATAAATTCCGTCGGAACAATTAAATTGTACACCCAAAAAGCATACAAGCTGGGAGCAGGCAAGTGGAAAGTTAATAATGACAGTACGGTGTATAACGGCGGTATTAGTTTCTATGTTACCGAAGAAGGGGAATATGAATTTCAGAAACAGTAGCTGCTTCGGAAAGAGGAGATATCATGAACAAAAATAAAATATCCGGAAAAATGATAGCAATTATTGCAGCAGCAGTGGCAGTAATCGGGGGATTAGCAATATTTCTGGTGATGAATTTTTCAAAAAAAGATACTTCATATCGTTCCATTCAGATATATGAGCTGGAGGGAACTGCCGTAATTGAAAGGGAATCAATAGGTACAATAGCTGCTGTGGAGAATCTGTATCTTGAATCCGGAGACAGGATAAGTGTGGCAGAAGACAGTCATATGCGGTTGAAGCTGGATGATGATAAATATATTATGGTAGAGGAAAATTCTGTTCTTACCCTGGTGGCAGAAGGAACCAGAAAAGAATCCAAAACCTCAATTTATCTGGAAAAGGGAGCCATTATTAATGAAATCCAGAATAAGCTGAATGAAAATTCTTCATATGATGTAACCACCCCCAACTCAGTTATGGCGGTCAGAGGAACAGTGTTCCGCGTGTGTGTATATTCCGACGACAATAAAGACACATACACAAAGGTTTCCACATATGAAGGTAAAGTAGATTCAAAACTGGTGCTTCCTGACGGAACTAAAGCGGAAGACACCGTAACAGTGGAATACGGACACGAAGTAATTATATATATGGATACAGATAAGACCGAGTATATATCAGAACCTCAGGAAATCAATTATAATGAGATGCCCCAAAAGGCATTGGAGTTTTTGAAAGATGTGATGGCAAACGGTACCGAACTGGCAGATATAACAGCAGAAGAAATTGACAGGCTGATTAACCGGGAAGAGACAGAAAGCTACACAGTAACTTTCTTATATAACGGTATGGTATTCGGAACCCAGACTGTACAATCCGGACAAAAAGCAGATATACCAAAGCTTGCGCCTTCCCAAAACGGTGGATGGGATTATGATTTTACAAAGCCTGTTACGGAAGATATTTTTATTAACTGGAAATAATATATTAAAAACACTGTGAAACAGTAAAAAATAATGGTATAATCTTCCATATGCTAAGGATAACATAAGAGGTGAAGGATATGGGCAGCAGTATAAGGATAGTTGTTGCGGATGATAATGAAATTGTCAGACAGATGATAGTGGATTCTTTGTGTGAGGATGATGGTATTGAGGTAGTAGGTGAAGCATCGGATGGTGCCACAGCAGTTAAATTAATTAAAGAGACCAGACCGGATATAGTGCTTTTGGATTTGGTAATGCCTTTGGTGGATGGTATCGGAGTTATGGAAACCATTAATTCCGATGCGACCTTTAAGGAGAGGAAGCCCCAGTATGTGGTTATATCTGCGGCGGGCAGCGAAGATATTGTCAATCAGGCATTGCAGACAGGTGCATCATATTTTATAATGAAACCCTTTGACGGGGATGCCCTTATTAAAAGAATAAAGCGTGTAGCCGGAGAAATGGAGTCTGCCGGATATCAGGGGACTATCCATGGAGAAATTAAAGAAGGCACAATG
>JBJEND010000011.1:0-4359 GCA_051880015.1 Butyrivibrio sp.
TGTATGATTATCAGGAAAAAATATACTGCAACTCCGGCAAAACCCAGCCATATATATTTATACTCCATAACTGAGCCTATGAGATATAAAACAATCAGAACAAAGCCTCCGAATCCATGTGCCCTGTCCATGTAGCGGGAAGCTGAAAGTCCCGCAATAAGAGAAAGCACTACCACTCCCATCATAAATACCATTGAAAGTATGGATATTACATCAGATGCACCGAAAATTCCCGGCACTGCCGCCGTAAGCAGATGTGCAATAAACATTAATGTTTTATTCCGCGGCATTCTGGCAAAATTACATGCGGCAACTGTGAACAGGGTAACGAGTAACAGCTTCCACATGGCATCCTCCAGTGTAAAAAACCAGGCATAAAACATTATGCAGATGAACCAGAAAAAAAACTGTGATATAAAATGTACAGCCTTGGACATTTTCATAGTCTGTTCACCTCCACATATGTAATATTTATTTTGGAAGAATGTATATTGCATTCTTTGGAAGAAATTACAGGAGCAATCCATTCACCTGTATTTCTTCCGAGATATTTTTCATAGGCCGTGGCAAGCCCGGGAGAAATATCGGCAGATAAGAGAATAGACAGTTCATCTGTACCGGATTCATTTTCCAGAAAATACTCACTCATATGACCGGTTTTACAATCAAGGTCAATGACGGTGAGATTTTTTAAATTGGCGGTAACCACCCCTGCTCCCACGCCGCTTTCCATTACGATTAAATCCCCATTAAAGCAGTCTCTTCCGTTGGTAATTATATTAACAGGTATCTGGTTGCGTATAAATTCTTCCATTAAATTTCTTGTAATCCTTATGCTTTCCTCCATCTGGTCATATCTTTTCCACACGGAATCATTGGAAATATCCAGAAATATCGTCACCTGTCTGCTGGTAGTATCATAATAATTATTTACTTTAAGCTCTCCCGTTCTTGCAGAAGCACTCCAGTTAATTTTCTTCATGGGATCAGAGGCAGTGTAGTCACGAATGCCTTTAAATTCAAATGGATCTTCAAAAACAAATCTGTTTTTCAATGCTTCCCCCATAACCCGTGAGAAGGGCGCAAGTATCTCCCGGTATCTGCTGTACGCAGGATAAACATATATGGAGGATTTACTTGTAAAGCTCTCTAAACGTTTATAATCCGATATGGGGTCAATGGTATTAAGTTCAATGGTATCTATGGAATAAACTCCTCTTTTGGTATATGTTACCTCAAACCGGCGCAGCACCTTTTTATGTGAGCCGAGACTTAAGGTATCGCTCCGGTACTGTTTATCAGATACAATGGTGTTTTTAAGTTCGGCATACCGTATGCTTTTATCCAGTTCAAATTTAACATTCACAACAGGAAGGGGGAGTTTTTTATCATTAATCAGTTCCTCACATACATGTCCTTTTTCTCCCTCATTAATGAAATCCGTTTCAAAATACACCTTTGCCGATAATCCGTCATTCCAATGGGAAGAAAAATATTTAATTACCACTTTTCTGATAATAAAGAAGCTTACTAAAAAAAGCAGAATAATCATTAATTATTTACTCCAATCTTCAGTAGGTACAACAACGGATTTAACTATGGAAGCAATTCTGTCTTCATATACCTTCATGCCTGCAAAGCCTTCCATAAGCACAAGGCGGTGTGCCAGAACCGGAACTGCAAGTCTCTTAACGTCCTCCGGAACAACATAATTTCTTCCCTTAATGTAAGCATAACTCTGGGATGCCCTCATAAGGGCTATGCTTCCTCTGGGGCTTACACCGGCAATAATGTTATCGGCCCTTCTGGTGGCATCACATATTGAGCATATATATTTTATAAGTTCTTCATGCACATAAACCCCGGATGCCTCTTCGTGCATATTAATAATATCTTCCCCGGTACATACTGAATCCACGGAATCCACAGTTGTTCCGGCAAGTTTCTGTTTAAGTAAATCCACTTCCTCCAAATCTCCGATGATTCCCATGGAAATTCTCATTAAAAATCTGTCAAGCTGCGCTTCCGGAAGTGGGAAGGTTCCTGATGTTTCTATGGGATTCTGGGTTGCAATTACGAAAAAAGGATTGTCAAGAGGTCTTGTTACCCTGTCAACGGTTACCTGTTTTTCTTCCATACATTCCAGAAGACTGGACTGGGTTCTGGGTGTAGCCCTGTTAATCTCATCTGCCAGCAAGATATTACAAAACACAGGGCCTTTGTGAAATTCAAATTCCCCGGTCTTCTGACTGTATATATTAAGTCCTGTAATATCTGAAGGAAGCAAATCCGGCGTAAACTGTATACGTCCAAAATCCGCATCAACGGATTTGGCCAGGGTTTTGGCTAACATTGTTTTACCTGTGCCGGGCATATCCTCCATAAGTACATGTCCCCCTGTAATAAGGGAGGTTACAACAAGCTCTACTACATCATATTTCCCCACAATTATTTTATTGATGTTATCAATAAGGCTCTGTGCTTTGTTCATATACCTTCTCCTCCAAATGTTTTATACTCTTACTTTAGTTCCTTTTGAATCCCTTTTAGACATTTTAAGTTTCTTGAGTGATACTTCTTTTCCCCTGTAATCAATGGTTATATCTGCATTATCAGGAATGAGATATACATCTTCAAGTTTGTCATCCGTACCCAGCTTAATTCCCCTTACGCCTACTGCACCTTTTTTCTTTTCGGGAATTTCGGAAAGGGGAAATTTAAGGAAAAATCCGTTGCAGGACTGAAGCACAACAGTCTGGCTGCTGATTATTTCGGATATTTCCGGATTATCCGGATTAGGCATAACCACGGCATCTGTTGCCATAATGGCGGTAATCCGGTCTCCTTCATTAAGTTTGGTAGCAGCAATTGTTTTTTTGGAAGCAATAAATTCACTGCTGTCCACTAACTTCATCATTCCGTATTCACTTACAAATAAAAGTTTGCGGTTCTTAAGGCTCTCTGAAGGACAAAGATATATAATTTCCTCTCCTGCGCTGGAATAATTACCCAGATTATCAATAGGAGTTCCCTTGTCACGGAATTTTGTAAATGGTATATCATTTACCTTAATCTGGTGAAGATTGCCATTATCCGTGAAAATACATATCTTTTCAGTATTCATACAGTTAAAGACATATTTATTTTCTGCATAAACCGCATCCCTGTTCCGCTCAAAAGCAGCGGTGTCTATCGTCTTGGAATAGCCGAATCTGTCCATTATGAAAACAACCTCCTGCTCAACAAACTTGGGTTCTTCATAAACGGCAGTTTCTCCGTCTTCAATAAGAGTAAGTCTCTGTATTGCATATTCCTTTTTGATTTTTTCAAGGTCCTTTTTAATGGTGCGCTTCATGGACTTTTTGCTGCCAAGGATGTCCTCATACTCAGCTATTTTGGCCAGAGTTTCTTCATAATTCTTCTCCAGTGCCTCAATTTCAAGACCTATGAGCTTATACAGCCTTAACTCCAGAATGGCTCCCGCCTGACGCTCAGTAAAATGAAGTTTTGACGCATCCTTACGGGACTGTTCGGATTTGAATTTTATCCCTTCGGTTTCCCCGGAAATCAGACAGGCTTTAGCCTGTTTTAAATTTGTGCTGCCCCGGAGAATTTCAATAATAAGGTCTATAATATTGCAGGCTTTAATGAGACCTTCCTGAACCTCTTTATTATCGTACTCTTTTTGCAGCAGAGTCTTGTATTTTCTGGTGTTAATCTCATACTGGAATTCCACATTGTATCGGATAATGTCCTTAAGTCCCAGAACCTCAGGCCTGCCGTTGGCAATGGTGAGCATATTGACGCCCAGTGTATCTTCCAGTTTGGTTTTCTTATATAAAAGATTTTCTAATTTTTTAACATCTGCATTTTTCTTAAGTTCCAGGACTATGCGGATTCCCTCCTTGGAGGATTCATTGGAAATATCGGTAATATCCTGGGTTTTCTTCGTTTCAATCAAATCCACCACGTCAGAGATAAATTTACTGATTCCCGCACCTATCATTGTGTAAGGTATCTCAGTGATAACCAGCCTGTCCTTATCTGAACGCTTCTGTCCCGGTTCAAATACCACCTTGCCTCTTATTTTAACCTTACCTGTTCCGCTTTCGTATATATCCTTTAATTCACTTTTGTTGATTACAATTCCGCCTGTGGGGAAATCCGGTCCGGGCATATACTCCATAAGTTCTTCGGTTGTAATGCTTTCATTGTCCATATAGGCTTCCACGGCATTAATAACCTCTGCAAGGTTATGGGTGGGAATACTGGTGGTCATACCTACAGCAATTCCCTCGGCACCGTTAATCAGTATATTGGGGACACGCACGGGAAGAACAGAGGGTTCCTTCTCGGTTT
>JBJEND010000012.1:0-21899 GCA_051880015.1 Butyrivibrio sp.
TAGCCTTCAGCACCGTAATTTGAATTAGAGGAAAACATATACTCAATGTTTTTTGCCTCTGTTAATGTGATTGTATGTGTATATACATCACCATCATTCTTCATCTTTGTAAGACTAGCCCATCCATCATAGCTTCCCTTAATGTAAATTTCTGTTCCTGCTGCAGGTGCATTCTCTGCAGGTGCAGCTTTAACATTCAATGCCGGTATAGCAGCGATTAATCCTGCCGCCATAGCCATAGAAGCTACTGCAGAAATTACTTTCTTCATAATTCTTTTCATAAATTATTTTTCTCCTTTTTTTATTTTAAAAAAGGCACCGGTTAAACCGATGCCTGATTTAACAGAAAATTACTCTGTTACAGTTCTTTTCTTAAGGCATACAACAACGCCTGCTAATGCAACAAGTGCAAGAGCTGAAACTGCGATAATCGGTGTAGCATCACCTACAGCGGGAACCGGTGCAACAGTAAAAGCGTCTGTTCCAGTCCAGAATCCTGCATCACCTGCTACAAGCTTGGTTGTATCAACAGTGATTACCACCTTGCCTGCTTCAACAGTTGTAGATAAGTTATTATCCATTCCATCTGCGCCGGTTGCGTTAATCTGTGAAGTCCAGTCGCCTGTTGGAGAACACTTGAATTCAAGTGTGCCAGCTTCTACCTCAGCTTCAATAGTGTAAACACCATTCTCACCTTTCATCTCTTCAAAGGTCCAACCATTGAAAGAACCTGCAATGTAGAGCTTACCGCCATCGGTGTAATCAGCAGCGGAAGCAGTCATAGTAAGCATTCCTAATGCTAATGCCATTGCCATAACGGCAACAATGATTTTTTTGAATTTTTTCATGAATATCCATTCCTCTCTTTCATGTTTTTTAACATACGTCTATTTTACTAAATTGTAATTTAAATTGATATATCAATTTTCATAGATTGGTCCATTCTAAAAAATTTTATATTCAAAAAAAATCCTGCAGAATTTTCATCCTGCAGGATTAATGTTATAATGAAATTACTGGTTAGCCTTAGCTGTTTCAGCAAGCTTTGTAAATGCAGCAGCATCGCTTACCGCAATGTCAGCAAGCATCTTTCTGTTCATCTCGATACCGGCTTTCTTAAGACCATACATAAATTTGCTGTATGAAAGGCCGTTCATTCTTGCAGCAGCATTGATTCTGGCAATCCATAACTGTCTCATCTGTCTCTTCTTCTGCTTTCTTCCTGCATATGCAGTAGCTAAAGCTCTCATAACAGACTGTTTTGCAACTCTATACTGTTTAGATCTGGCTCCTCTGTAACCTTTAGCCAGCTTTAAAGTTCTATTGTGTCTTTTTTTAGCGTTTAATCCGCCTTTAACTCTTGCCATAATATCTCTTCCTCCTTCACACCATCATTAAATGTATGGTAAAATCTTCTTCATATTCTTTACGTTTGTTGAGTCAACAAGAGCAGATTTTCTGAGATTTCTCTTTCTCTTGGTTGTCTTCTTTGTTAATATGTGGCTCTTATAAGCCTTCATTCTTTTTAACTCGCCTGTTCCTGTCTTTTTAAAACGCTTTGCAGCAGCTCTGCTTGTCTTCATTTTTGGCATGATAAAAATCCTCCTTAAAAAATTACAAAATATTTTAACGTTTAACAGCTAAAACCATAGCCATACTTCTGCCCTCAACCTTGGCCGGTTTCTCTACCACAGCTATCTCACTAAGCTGTTCGGCAAAATCGTCCAGTATATGCTTGCTGGATGACATATGAGCCATCTCACGTCCCCTGAAACGAAGTGTAACTTTAACCTTGTCACCTTTCTCAAGGAATTTTCTTGCAGCATTTACCTTTGTGTTAAGGTCATTGGTTTCGATATTCGGAGATAATCTCACTTCCTTAATATCAACAATTTTCTGTTTCTTTTTAGCTTCTTTTTCTTTTCTCGCCTGTTCATATCTGTACTTGCCGTAGTCGACAATTTTGCATACAGGCGGCTGGGCATTAGGGGCAATCTTAACTAAATCAAGTTCTGCTTCCCTTGCTAATTTCATTGCGTCCTTGGCAGACATAACGCCAATCATCTCGCCGTTGGCTCCGATGAGACGCACTTCCCTGTCTCTGATTTGTTCATTAATCATTAACTCGCTAATGGTAGTGTACCTCCAAAATAAAAATGCGGATAGAAAACTATCCGCATACATACAACACCCTGTTATGGGGTGTACATCTCGTATGATAACCCGGGTCACTTATGTGCCAAGGTGAGAGCGGATACTCTTCTTCTTTTCACAACTTCTGTAGTATATCATTGCAAAGCAACGTTGTCAACATATTTTTAATAATATATAATTTTTAATAATATATAATTAAATTTCGTCGAGGAGCGTTTTGGCATTCTTATACTCTGCAGCAGATACACTTAACATATCAAGAGCCTTTTCAAGGGACACTCCGTGCTTTTTTACAAAGGTTTCCACCATTGACACAAGCTTTGCAGCCACGCCTTTTTCCATTCCTTTTGCTATACCTCTTTCCTCTACAATATCACTAAGATTGCACATTTGTTTCATCTCCTTCTTCAATTCCTTCGTCGGATGTATTCCGAACTTCTCATCCAGCCTCTTCTCCTTCTCTTCCGGAAGGATATCATCCGTAAGCAGTGTATTCAGCAGTTCTATCAGCTCTGAACCGTCTTCATCATTTCTTCCAAGACAAATCATTACCACCTCAATAAGGTCATATCTTGCTTCACCGGTATTGTTTCCGTAAATATTTTCCCGGGTCATATGGTAACTGGTAATGGAATTTTATAAAAAAGATTTCTTAGAAAGCTTAACAACAATTTTATTTGTTATTTGGCTTCTGCTGTGATATCATGATAATAATATGAATTTTCTTGTACTGTCAAGAATTTCTTATCAGTTAATATCTGTGTGGAGGATTTTTTATGCGTAACTTCATTATTTCTACCGATACTACCAGCGATTTGCCTGACGATTACTGCAAGGAGCATGATATTGATATTCATCCGCTTTTTTACCGTTTTAATGATGATGAAATATATGGCGGAGATAAGCAGCTTAGTCCTGCTGAATTTTATTCACGCATGCGCAGCGGTGAGATGCCAACTACCATGGCCACCAATCCGGAAGATTCCAAGGCTATTTTCAAAGCTCGTCTGGATGAAGGATATGATATTATCCACATCGGTTTTTCATCTGCTTTAAGCAGCAGTTGTCAGAATGCGGCACTGGCAGCTTCGGAGCTTTCTGAAGAGTATCCCGATGCCCGAATAACCGTTATTGATTCTTTGTGCGCTTCCATGGGTGAAGGGCTTCTGGTATATAAGGCTATTGAATTCCGTGATGCGGGACATTCCTTTGATGAGACGGTTGCATATATTGAAGACCTGAAGGGACATATTTCCCACCGTTTCACGGTAGACAATCTTTTTCATCTTCACAGGGGTGGCCGTGTTTCCAAAGCAACTGCCATCATAGGAACCATTGTGGGAATTAAGCCTCTCCTTCATGTAAATGATTTGGGGCAGCTGATATCTGTGGGCAAGACCAGAGGACGTAAGAAGTCCCTGACGGAACTTGTGGATGCCATGATAAGCACCATGGGTAACCATCCTAATGATACAATTATGATTAGCCACGGTGACTGTCCGGAGGATGCACAATATGTTGCCGATCTGATTAAGGAACGCACTTCCGTAAAGGAAGTTATTATCAATTATATCTGTCCTACCATAGGTTCCCATGCGGGGCCGGGAACAGTGGCACTGTTCTTTGAAGCAGACAAAAGATAAAAATCAAACAGGAGACGGTATGACCCCCATAAGGGTCCTTCCGTCTCCTGTTTAATATTATTTGTGTATTTCTCCTGCCCATACAAAGGCATACTTAGCAACAATTACTGCAATAACTTCGTTGATTATGGCGGCTGCCACAATAGTTCCCTGTACGATTGAGGCCAGCTCCGGGTCAATACCATTAAGGGTAACTGCCGCTATTCCGGTAAACACAAGGGATACCCCGGAATGAGGCAGAAGGGTAAATCCAAGATATCTGGTAACAGAAGGAGGAGCTTTGGTTATTTTGCCTCCCATATAAGCACTGCCGATTTTGCCTGCAGCACGGGAAAGAATATACACTGCCGTAAATACTCCCGCTCCGGCAATCAGACGGTAATCCAAGGGCATACCCAGATTAACAATTACCAGAACCAGGGACAAATTAAGAATCATATCATATTTCTCAAATATTTCCTCTGCTTTCTGCTCCGGAATTAAATTCACCAGTGCCAAGCTGAAGGCCATGCCTATAATAATATAATTGAGTTTAAAGGAACCAAACACAAATATGTCCGTCACTATTCCCACAGCAGTAGAAAGGCATAAAAATAATAACAACAATATAAAGTTTACGTTCTTATTACGCACTTTTTTCATTATAAGGGAGGCTAAACATCCCATTCCTATTCCGATTACAAAGGGCAGACATACGGAAGCTATTATCACCAGTATGGATTCTGACTGTCCTCCTTTAACGGAACTGATTATGGAAATAACCGTAAAGAAAACCACTACTCCTATAACATCATCTATTGCTGCCAAAGGAATAAGTGTCTTCGTAACCGGACCCTCCGTATGATATTCATTAACTATGGAAAGCGCAGGCGCAGGCGCCGTGGCCAAAGCTATCCCGCCAAATACCAGAGCCAGATATACCGGTATATCCATAAATAAAAACACTAATCCAAATACTAAGGAAACAAGGAGAAAAGTTCCTATTGACTGGATAAAGGTAATCCCAATAATCTGTTTTCCCGTTCTGGCAAGTTTCTTAAATACAATTTCCCTGCCAATCATAACTCCCGCAAAGCACTCAAATGCCTTAACCGTAATTTTATACCAGTCGGAATTAATTATATCAAATCCCACTGTACCCACAAGATAAGGACCGAATACCACTCCGGTGATAAGCCATCCCAGTATGGCAGGCAGTTTAATTCTGGACACCAGCCTGCCCACACATATGGCAATACATATAATTCCAAATATTTTAAGAATATTAACAGCCATTTCTGACTCCTTAATTCAATATTTCAAACCCCGGATAATATCTGAAAAGCACTTTTGCCAGGATTCTGTCCTCTTCCACTGTTCCCCAGTATCTGGAGTCATTGGAATGATTTCTGTTATCTCCCATCATAAAATACTCTCCCTCCGGAACTTCGTATACGTCATTGTTCACGTATACATCCGGATTAGGTATCTCGTTAAGATAATCTTCCTGTAGCTGGAAATACTCCCCGTCAACGGTGGTAATCCATACCGCTCCGGCTTTAATTTCTATTTTTTCGCCCGGCAGTCCGATTACTCTTTTCACATACAGCTTGTTATAATCTGCACCCTCTTCCGGACATTTGAATATGGCAATATCTCCACGCTCAGGTGACTTAAAATAATATGTCAGACGAAGTCCTATCAGGCGGTCATTAATCTGAATGGTAGGTACCATAGAGCTGGTGGGTACTTCTGCATTAATAATTACAAATTTACAAAGAAATATTGCAATAAGAGCTCCTATAAGAATTACTTTAGCGTATTCAAAGATTGTCTTAAATACCTCTTTTTTGGTATTGGTCTTCTCTTCATTTGTGTCCTTATTATCCTCACTAACCTGTTCGGAATTAAGGACAATTTCTTCCTCATTAATGTCTCCCAGTTTCATAAATCCTGTAAACCGCCTTTTTATTATTTAAAATATGCAACGCCGGATTCAAATATTTTCAAATCCTGTTCTCCATAGATGTTAACTGCAACAGAATCTCCTTTACGCTCAACATGGGCCATCTTACCATATACCCTTCCGTCAGGGCTGGTAATTCCCTCGATGGAGCTGTAAGAACCGTTAATATTCCACTCTTCATCCATTGTTGGATTGCCGTCTATATCAACATACTGTGTTCCAACCATTCCTTCTGCAAAGAGTTTCTTAATCCAGTCTTCATTGGCTACAAATCTGCCCTCCCCGTGGGAAGCCGGTGTACAATACACACCGCCAAGCTCTGCCATGCGAAGCCATGGGGACTTATTGGATACAACCTTTGTATATACCATCTTGGAAATATGTCTTCCTATTGTATTCATTGTGAGTGTAGGTGAATCTGATTTCTGTTCCGTAATTTTTCCGTAAGGAACAAGTCCCAGCTTAATCAAAGCCTGGAATCCGTTACAAATTCCCAATGCAAGACCGTCTCTTTCATTAAGGAGCTTATCCACTGCTTCTTTAATCTTGGCGTTACGGAATGCCGTAGCAAAGAACTTGGCTGAACCGTCAGGTTCATCACCTGCTGAAAATCCTCCCGGGAACATAATAATCTGGGCTTTGTTAATGGATTTTTCAAATTCTTCAACAGAATCCCTTATATCTTCCGGAGAAAGATTTCTGAATACTTTGGTAATAACCTCTGCTCCTGCCGCCTCAAAAGCCTTGGTACTGTCATATTCGCAGTTAGTACCCGGAAATACCGGAATAAATACGGTAGGCTTGGCAACCTTATTCTTACATACATATATATCCTTTGTATTGTATACAGGAGTATCTATTACGCTTCCACCCTTAACTGCAACAGTAGGAAATACTTTTTCCAGAGGTTTCTTCCATGCAGCAACGGCTTCATTAAGGTCTATCTTAACATCTTTGTATGTGAATTCTTCCCTGTCTGTTACAGTACCTATCACACTGAAGTCACATCCGATGGAATCCATCTTATCAGGCTCAACTTCTGCAATAATGCAGCCGTACATAGGTGCAAACAGTCTGTCTGCTTCCACATCCGGGCAGATATCCACGCCCTTCATATTACCGAATGCCATCTTGCTTACAGCTTCTGCAATTCCTTTGGCATTGAGAGTATATGCACTTACAACTGCCCTTTCGGCAATGGCTTTTGCAACTGCATTGTATAAATCCATTACCTGTGAATACACAGGAACATCATATTCGTCTCTCTCTATTTCAAAGAGAACAAGTTTATTGCCGGCTTTCTTAAGTTCCGGTGTAATAATATCTTCAGAGCTTGCTGTATCAACGGCAAAGGATACAAGTGTGTTGGGTACGTCTATATCATTAAATGAACCTGACATACTGTCCTTACCTCCGATAGAAGGAAGTCCAAATCCCATCTGGGCATCAAAAGCACCTAACAATGCCTTCATAGGTTCTCCCCAGCGTGACGGATCCTCTGTCATTCTGCGGAAATATTCCTGGAAAGTGAAACGAATTTTCTTAAAATCTCCTCCGGCACACACTATCTTAGCCATGGATTCAACTACGGCATAGATTGCACCATGGTACGCACTCCATGATGAAAGATACGGATCAAATCCATAGCTCATCATGGTTACCATATCTGTTTTACCCTTTAATACAGGAAGCTTTGCCACCATTGTCTGAACCTCGGTAAGCTGGTATTTACCGCCGTAAGGCATAAATACCGAGCCGGCACCGATTGAACCGTCAAACATTTCCACAAGGCCTTTCTGGGAACATACGTTAAGATCCTTCAAGGTATCAAGCCATGCACCTTTAACATCATCTATTTTCTTAGCTGCAAAAAGATTGTCCTCTTTGGCAGGCATATTAACTACTACATCTGTTTCCTGATGTGCTCCGTTAGTGTCAAGGAAGGCTCTGCTGATATTAACAATTTCCTTACCTCTCCATTCAAGCACAAGGTGCTTTTCTTTGGTTACGGTGGCAACAGTAACTGCCTCTAGATTCTCTTCACCTGCATATTTAAGGAACTCATCCACGTCTTTAGGATCAACCACAACTGCCATACGCTCCTGGGATTCGGAAATGGCAAGCTCTGTTCCGTCCAGTCCGGCATATTTCTTTGGTACCTTATCAAGAGATACCCTAAGTCCGTCCGCCAGCTCTCCGATAGCTACGGATACACCTCCCGCACCAAAGTCATTACATTTCTTAATAAGTCTGCTGACCTCAGGTCTTCTGAACATTCTCTGAATCTTACGTTCCGTAGGCGCATTACCTTTCTGTACTTCTGCACCGCAGGAATCTATGGACTTCTCCGTATGAGCTTTAGAGGAACCTGTGGCACCGCCGCAGCCGTCACGTCCGGTTCTTCCGCCAAGGAGAATAATAATGTCTCCCGGATCGGAGGTTTCACGAATAACGGCACTTCTTGGAGCCGCACCCATTACTGCACCGATTTCCATTCTTTTGGCAGCATAATCAGGATGGTATATTTCTTTTACATAACCCGTTGCCAGTCCTATCTGGTTACCATAGGAGCTGTAGCCGTGGGCTGCCTCTCTGACAATCTTCTTCTGTGGAAGTTTACCCTTCATGGTCCGGTCAAGTGGCAAGGTAGGGTCAGCAGCACCTGTTACGCGCATTGCCTGATATACATAGGTACGTCCTGACAGCGGGTCTCTTATGGCTCCGCCAAGGCAGGTAGCTGCTCCACCGAAGGGCTCTATCTCTGTAGGGTGATTGTGGGTTTCATTTTTAAAGTTTACCAGCCACTCTTGTGTTACACCGTCAATAGTAACAGGTACAACGATACTGCAGGCATTGATTTCGTCTGAAACCTCCATATCCTGTAACTTACCGTCTTTTTTGAGTTTTTTCATTGCCATAAGGGCAATATCCATAAGGCAGACAAATTTATCATCTCTGTCTGCATAAAGTTCCTTAAATGTGTCTTTATATTTTCCGAAGCTGTCCTCAATAGGCTTTCTGTAATATCCGTCTTCAAATCTGATATTCTTAAGCTCCGTGGAAAATGTGGTATGACGGCAGTGATCTGACCAATAAGTATCCAGAACACGGATTTCCGTCATGGAAGGATCCCTGTTTTCTTCATCTCTGAAATAATTCTGTATATGAAGGAAATCCTTAAATGTCATGGCAAGGCCCAGAGAATCATACAGATTCTTAAGCTCATCCTCAGGCATATCCTTAAATCCGTCAAAAACAATAACGTCTGCCGGTTCCGGAAATACCGTAACCAGTGTATCCGGCTTATTCATGTCTGCTTCTCTGGAATCCACAGGATTAATACAGAAGTTCTTAATTCTGTCTGCTTCCTCCGTTGTAAGCTTTCCTTCAATTACATACACCGTTGCGGTTCTTATTACAGGCTCTTCATCTTCTTTTAATAATTTTATACACTGTTCCGCACTGTCTGCCCGCTGGTCAAACTGTCCCGGCAAATACTCCACACCAAAAACATAATCTGAGGCATTATGTTCAAAACTCTCTTCATAAACATAGTCTACCGGAGGCTCGGAAAAAACCGTTACAAGTGCTTTTTCATAGGTGGCATCTGTAATATTTTCAATATCGTACCGAATTAATACCCTTACATTGGTTACGGTGCTGATATTGAGATAGCTGCTGATTTCCTCGTTAAGTTCCTTTGCCTTAACTGCAAATTCCGGTTTTTTCTCTGAATAAACTCTTCTTACGTTACTCATAAGGTTCTCCTTCATAATAATATTATTCATGCAATCTTCTGATGACTTTGTATACTACGGCATCCTCCATCACCGTTGGCTCTGTGTGGGCAAAAAATATCAGTCCCTCCGTAGGTGATACAACCCGGCTGATTACCTCTCCGCAGTACGGGTCAATAATCTCACCTATTACATCCCCACGATATACCGGTTCTCCCGGCTCCTTGAGCCTCTTGTAAAGGCCTGCTGCCCCTGAAAGAATGGGAAGCAGATCATCCTCATTAATGACTTCGGCAATATAGCCGCTGTGGTTATTATATTTTATGATTCCCATTCTTGTAAGGAATCTTAAAATCGAAGCAACCGACTGTCTGGCGGACACATCATCAATATAATCCGTACAGTTGGTATAAATGGAGAAAGCACTTGTTCCTCCCATCTGCCAGTTGTAATTCAATGTGGTGGTATCCATGGGCTTTGGTTTACGGATTACCACAAAGGGCAGGCCAAAAAGATTGGCAAGGCTGGGGTTCTGGAATCCCGTCTCCATCATTCGCACATGGGGTACAAATTTGCCCGGCATATAAAAGCTGGTAAGCTGTATGCCATAATTATATCCCTTAATAATCTCCATAATCCGGGCAGCAATCTGCTGGGTGGTATCCCCGTTAAGATGTCCCGGAAATTTTCTGTTAATATCTGAATCATCCAACGGCCAGAACCTTCTGTCAATATTGGTGGCATACTGGTTAAGACAGGGTATGACCAGTATCTGCTTATTACTTCCAATCTGTCCGTGTTCCTCCAGCTTCTTAAGTTCACGGATAAGAAGTGAGCATATATATATCTGCTGGTATTCATTGCCTCTCAATGAGCCAACCACACAGGCGGTTTTCTCACCATGCCCAAAGGTAAAGCCTGTAATGTCAAACTGTTCCCTGTAGATTCCCTCCAGGGTATAAAGTATTTCCTTATTCACCCCGAGCACCTCCGTTACCGCATACTCTTGCCATAATGGCACCCTTATACACAACCGGATGTTCTCTTACAGTAAGTAAAAATCCGTCTTTTGGGGAAATAATTTCTTCCAGAATCTCTCCGGTAAGGGGACTTACAATCTTACCTATATGTGTTCCTTTGGAAATATTCATGCCAATATGCTCCACCTCCAGAATAAAAAGTCCCGAACGTCCCGCATGGATAGCCGCAACCGCTCCATGCTCCGCCACAATGGGATTCTTAACCTCTGAAACCTCTCCCTGCCATATTCCTAACTCTTTCATAAGTCTGAAAATACCTTCAAGAGTCTGTTTTGCATATCTTCTTGTTATTTTGGATCCTACACCCATCTCAACTACAAGGGAGGGAACCCCAAACATATTAAGGCAGTTAGCCAGAGAAGACTCCAGATATGCAGAGGAGGACAACGCCCATATTATATCCGCATTAAGAAGTCTGGCATAAGGCAGAAGCTTATCAAAATTCTCCGGGCTTAACCTTACCTGAGGTACTTCTTTGATAAAAATATTGGATGAATGTACATCTACGCACATATCGCTTCCGATAATGTCCTGGGTAATCTTATATGCAACGTGCTCTGCCATGGCACCGGAATCCGTTCCCGGGAAAACACGGTTCATATCCAAATCATTCATGGGAATTCCCCGGCTGCCCGTATCGACTCCCAGAGGGTTAATAGACGGATATACGTCAACAATGCCGGTAAGATTGTATGGCTCTTCTTTAATTCGCTCTATTAATTTGTAACAGACATACTGTCCGTTCAGCTCATCACCATGGGTTCCCGTCACAATGGAAATACGCTTGGTATCCTTATCCGTATGTTCCGGTATAAGGCGGTTTTTCTTAACTGTGAGTCTCTCTCCCACAGGCATTTGCAAAGATACGATTTCTTCAATCATACTGTTCCTCTCCAAAGGGCGTATCTGTCTGGCATCAAGCCCCTATACGCACTTTAAACATTATTATAAACCATATTATCCCAAAAATCCAGTATTTCTTCTTCAATGTTGTTCACATCAACCACCCGGTAGTCCTTCCATTCTCTGGGAAAAAGTCCTGTATATCCCGGTGTCAGAAATCTGTCATCCAAAAGGGCAATTATTCCCCGGTCTTCCTCTGTTCTAATAACCCTGCCTGCGGCCTGCAGCACCTTATTCATTCCCGGATATATATAAGCATACTCATATCCCATATTTTCTTTATCGTCAAAAAATTTTCTTAAAAGCTGCTGTCTCGTATCTATGGACGGAAGCCCTGTCCCCACAATTATGGCACCGATAAGGCTGTCATTTTTCAAATCTATTCCTTCAGAAAAAATTCCTCCCATTACGCACAGTCCCACAAGGGATTTGCCATTACCGGGATTTTCAAATGCCTTAAGAAAATCCTCTTTATCTTTTTCCCGCATATTGGAACGCTGGACAATATATTCAATATCCTCCTCAGCCTCCCGGCAGCCGTATACATCCTCCAGATATTTATATGACGGGAAAAACACAAGATAGTTACCCGTTCTTGCTCTTGCAATTTTTACAATATAGTCCCGAATTTTCCCAAACTCAGTAATATTGCGTCTTGTATACCGGCTGGTTACATCTTTACCTATCAGCAGCCTCCTTCTGGAAGTGTCAAAAACCGAATCGGCATAAATTGCATAATCCTCCCTGTTTCCGCTTAACAGCTCCTTATAATAATTAATGGGCAGAAGGGTGGCAGAGAAAAATACTCCGTTTCTTCCGTTTCCTATTCTTCTGCTGAGATTGCCGGAGGGATTCACGCAAAAAAGCCTGATGGTAAATCCTTCAGGTGCATGCTCTGCATAAATAATATAATTTTCATCCAGATTTTCATGGATGGTATTGTAGCTGTTCACCTTGAAAAAGAAATCCCACAGTTCCTTAATATTAGGGTAGTCCCGGTTTTTTTCAATGAAACAGGACAATTCCTCCTGTAATCCCAGCATATTAAGGGCAAAAGAATCCTCCGACTCAAGTATCATATACTCTGAATCACATTGTCTTTTTAATTCCAGAAGACTGCGGTTGCATTTTTCCAGAGCACCTGTCAGCCTTTTACCTGTATTTTTACCCAGCATTCTTTTAATTTCCAGGATTTCCTCTTTAACCATTGAGGCACTGTACATTTCCCTTGCCCTGTCCACCAGATTATGGGCTTCGTCTATAAGGAACACATAATCTTTTTTGCCCCCTTCGGAAAAATACCTTTTAAGGCTTGCCTGAGGGTCAAAGGCATAGTTATAATCGCATATAATGCCATCCGTCCAATAAGTAACATCAAGACACAGTTCAAAGGGACACACCCTGTGCTTAATGGCGTATTCCTCTATCGTCTGCCTGCTGATTCCGTCTTCATGGGTAATAATATCATATACCGCTTCATTAATCCTGTCATAGTGTCCCTTTGCATAGGGGCAGGAAACTGCATTACAGTCAGGTCCCGTATCTGACTCCAGAAGGCAGATTTTTTCCTTGGCTGTAATTGTGGCTGATTTAAATACCAGTCCCTTTCTCCTTAACAGGGCATAGGCTTCCTCTGCGGCGGTTCTTGTAATGGTTTTGGCAGTAAGGTAAAATATCTTCTCCGTACATCCCGATGCCATTGATTTCACTGCCGGAAACACCGTGGAAATAGTCTTGCCTGAGCCTGTGGGAGCCTGGATAAACAGGTTTTTTTCAAGCAGAATGGATTTATATACGTTCACCGCCAGGTTACGCTGGCCTTCCCGGTATTCAAAGGGGAACTCCAGCTTTTCCACGGATAAATTCCGCTGTTTTCTGTGGACACATATAAAATCCCCCCATTTTCTCAACTCACTGATGAGGTCATCAAACCACTTTTTTAAATATTCTATATCCAGAACCTCTTCAAAGTAACGTATATTTTCCGTTTCAAGATTAACGTAGGTAATTCTGATTCCCACCTTGTCCAGTCCGTTCACAGCCCCGTAGAAATATCCGTAACACATTGCCTGTGCTTTATGTACATATACTGCTTCTTCAATAAAACGGATATCCCGGAAGGTACCTTTTATTTCGTCAATATATGTTATGCCCTCATCAGTGAAAATCCCATCGGCTCTGCCTTCCACCGAAACGGAGTATTCCTCTCCGGGAATGCAGAACTTTAAAGGGACCTCGGAGCGATACCCGGGTCCCATTGATTTTTGTATTTTTCTGTGTGCTCTGCTGCCCGCCTCCATTGCAGCCCTGTCGCTTCCGCCGCCTAAGCTGTTATCAATGTCTCCGCTGCGGCAAAGAAATTCCACAAGATTACGGACAGATATTTTCAGATCGTTATTTTTGATTTCAAACATTTAATTCTCCCGATGCAAGGCCCTGTACTTCTATTCAGTAACGGTTATAAACGGTCTTACACCCACATCTTTTTTATTAACCGGCTCTCCTCCGCTTTCCATTAAAATAACGCCGTTTTCTGTTATTACTACCGTATTGGTATTTTCCACATTGGCAGTAGTACAGGTCCAATATTCGCCGTATCCTTTTCCGTCTGTAAAAAGTCCTTTTGCAACTGCATAATCGGTTCCGGTGGTTTTTCTTCTCTGATTATCCTCTTCAGACACATGATTTTTAAATATATATCTTGCATCTGCCAGTTCTGCACTGGACATGAGTCCTACATAGTCTTCCGTTGCTTCTCCTGCAAGAAATTCAAAATAATAATTCAGTGACTGTTCCGTAGTGTGCTTAATAAGATATTCTTTCTCAGAATCACTAAAACAGGTATTGTAAAATTCCTCATTCATCCATGTTCTTAAATCCGACTTGTCCCATGTAGCTCCTCTGAATTCCTCGGTATAAGGCTTACAGTCAAGAATCTTGTCGGCAAAAAGGGTGAGCTTGCCCTCTTCATCAGCTAATATAAGCCATCTCACCGGTTCATAAACGAAATATGTATATTTTCCCTTCTTCTCAATGCGGACATATTCCTTTCCGTAAACAATTCCATGTCCGTTTTCATCAAAATCCGCCTTAGTCACATATTCCGGCACTTCATCTGAAGAATAACCTTTCTGGGGGTAGCTTCCAAAATATATATGGTCTTCACTGTCAGAATCCCTGTAAGGGGCCAGACATATGGTAACATCTGTTTTCTCCTCACAGTATGCCTTAAGAATACCTGCAACCCGGTTCTCCGCCTCATTAAGCAGTTCATAGGCGGCCTTATAATTACCCTCGGACACATAACAGTCTGCAACCCTGTAGAAAACCTCCCTAAGTTTCTCTGTATCCCCGGTCTTATCAAGGAATATATAAGAATAGTTAAGGCCCATTTTGGTATCATTAAGCTGCATAAAGGAATCTATGAGCTGTATATAATCTCCGTCTTCAATATCACCATCCTTCAGTACCAGAAGGTAGGAGGCTGCAGCACTTTTATATTCACCGCTTTCATAGGCTTCCCTTGCTTCTTCAAGATAATTGTGTTCCTCCTTAGGGCGGCCTGATTTAATTGTACCAGTCTGAAATTTTAAAAACAGTGCCGTTCCTACGGCTGCCGCAGTAATTATGGCCATTACAATAATTATTATATTGGTAACTTTCTTATTAAACATTAAAATAACCTCTTTTTTTTCGTTTTCTATAATGATATTATTTTTATCAGACAGTGTCAACGGATTTTATTTAAAGAGAAGAAAGGATATTCTAATGAAAACTGCACTGATTACAGGTACATCCAAGGGAATAGGTGCCGCAACGGCAGAAATGCTTCTTGAGGATGGCTGGACTGTGGCAGGCATATCCAGAACGCCTGCCGTTATAGAGAATGATAACTATATTCATATTTGCTGTGACTTATCTGATATACACCATACAGAAAAACTCGTACGGGACCTTATGAAGGAATATTCCTTCTCTCTGCTGGTAAATAATGCAGGCATGGGATATTACGGACTGTGTGAAGAGCTTAATCCCCGTAAAATACATGAAATGGTCACAGTCAATCTGGAAGTTCCCATGATGATAACCTCTCTTCTGTTAAGGGAATTCAAGAAAAACTCCGGCACAATAATCAACATCTCCAGCATCACTGCCGAAAAATCCAATCCCCACGGTTCAGTGTACGGAGCCTCCAAAGCAGGACTGACAAGCTTTGGGGAAAGTATTTTTGACGAGGCACGAAAACACGGTGTAAGGGTGATTACCATTGAGCCGGACATGACAGCCACAGAGCTTTACCGCAATGCAGACTTTGAGCCTTCCAATGAAGAGGGCTGCGCCCTGTCTCCCCGGGAGGTGGCCGATGCCATAGCTTTTGCCCTTAATTCCAAAACCGTTACCAAAATAATCCTTCAGCCCCAATTTCACCGTATATCCAGGAAGGCGGTACAGAAATGATATATGTATATGTGCGGGAAGGCAGCGACAATATAATATATAACTCCATACAGGACCCTGATTCCGGAAGAATATGTTGTCCCGATATGCTTATCCGTCATGATTTTGTTGAAATGTCTATCGCTGACCATGATTTGTATATATTAGCCGAGGATGCCATTAGAAAATACGGCAGCAGCCGCTGTTTTTTTCTTGCACTTAAGGACAGTAATGCCATCCTTCCCTTTGTCCACGGGATTAAGGAGGTATTTCAAAATGAATTACCCGTCATAACGGACTCTGATAAAGCATATGTAGAGGATTTTGCCGCCAAACTTATGCTTTCCTCCACACTTTCCCATTCATTTTCCGGGCTTATGACTTATTATGCAGAAACCGGCGGTGATATTCAAGGACTGATTGAACCCTTTATTCGTGAATATCCCCTGCCTGTTTCATCAAAAAAAGAAGGAAAGGCTATATATGAACTCATACGCAACAAAATACTTGGCTAAAAAATTTTCACATATATACATTGAGGAAGATGCATATGATTATCCTCTCACCAAAGAACTGCTTAACCGATTTCCCGATTCTGTAATAATCCCCATCCGCCATTATAAGGATATGTTTAACAGGGCAAAACAGGATTTTATTCTTCAAAAGCAGTCACAGTCCCTAATTATTGCAGTAAACTCTTCAGAATTGGTATATCCCGGTGCAAGATTCTGCCAAAGCTTCGGCAATGAACATTTTTATTACACCTCCAATATACTTAACTGCATCTACGACTGCGAATACTGCTACCTGCAGGGCATGTATCCTTCAGGTAATCTGGTGGTATTTGTAAATATAGAAGACTATTTTTCTAAAATAAAAGAACTGTTATCCCTTCATCCCGTTTATTTATGTATATCTTACGATACCGATTTGACTGCATTGGAAAGCATAACACATTTAACCCAAAAATGGATTGATTTTACTTTGGATAATCCGGGACTCACCATTGAGATACGCACCAAATCAGCATATGACATAACTTTGCTTTCCGGCTGTAACAATCCCCGGATTATATGGGCTTATACTCTTTCCCCAGAAGAGATAACAGCTTACGAGCACTATACTCCCTCCCTTTTAGGGCGTCTTTCGGCGGTTATGAAAGCTCTCAGTAAAAACTGCCGGGTAAGGCTCTGCTTTGACCCCATGATATATGTACCGGATTACCGGAATGTATACAGGCGTTTCTACGAAGAGGTATTTCATGTAATTCCTCCGGAAAAAATATATGATGTAAGCATCGGACTTTTTAGAATATCCTCTGCTTATCTGAAATCCATGCGAAAGAAAAGAAGCTGTGCCATTACTGATTACCCCTATGAAAACACAGACGGAATGTGCAGCTATGACGCAAAAAAATCCGGCGAAATGCTGGATTTCGCCGAATCTGAACTGTCAAACCATGTGCCTTTGGATAAAATATACAGAATATAACTACCATTCCGCAAACTGGCGGTCAATGGTAATTACTCCCACGCAGTTACCGGGAAGTCCCTGTATAATTCTGTCAAAGCGTTCTTTAAGCTCTTTATCCGTAGCCTTTAAGCCGTTGGGCATTACTGCATCAAAAATAATATTAGTCTGGGAGGGGCCGTCAACCACTCTGAAGTCATGAATGGTGACTCTTGGGTCAAACTCCCTTATTCCTTTCAATATTTCATTTCTTAATGAATCCACCCTGGCATCATTAACGGTTATGGGATCCATATGTATTGTTGCCATACAGCCTAACTTATCGCAAAGCTCCCTCTCACATCTGTCAATCATATCATGAAGCTCCACCAGATTGCCGTTTTCGGATACTTCTCCGTGCAGGGATATTATTCTTCTTCCCGGGCCGTAATCATGAACGATTAAATCATGTATACCTATTATTCCGTCATATGTACCCACAATGTCTCTGATAGATTTTACAAAATCCGGGTCCGGTGCCTGCCCCAGAAGGGGGTCCACCGTCTCTTTAACGGAGCGTATTCCGGCATAAAATATAAACAATGATACCAGCACTCCGGCAAATCCGTCGATATTAAACCCTGTGTATTTTGAAATAATAACGGATATAAGTACAACTCCCGTGGCGACGGTATCACTTAAGGAATCCGTTGCCGTGGCTTTCATGGATGCGGAATTAATTTTCCTTCCGTATATCTTATTGTAAAAATGCATATATATCTTCACAATAATTGCTGCACTAAGAATTATAATTGATATAAGTCCCGATTCTATAGGCTGTGGATGTATGATTTTCTCCACGGAGCTTTTGGCAAGCTCAAAGCCCATTACAATAATAAGCACTGAAACTAACAGTCCCGTAATATACTCCATCCTGCCGTGTCCGAAGGGATGGTCGGGGTCCGGTTTTTTATCCGACATACAAAAGCCTATTAAAGAAATAACCGAAGAGCCTGCATCTGACAAGTTGTTAAAGGCATCTGCCATAATGGAAATTGAACCGCTTAAAAAACCTGCCAGAAATTTGCCCGCCGCCAGCAGGATATTAAGGAATATTCCGAATATTCCCGCAAGTACACCGTACTTTCTACGCACTTCAGAATTATGGTAATCCTTATAATCTTTTATAAAAATTTTTGCAAGAAGACCCATTATACATCTCTCCTTAAAAATTCCACTGCCGCAACTGCCGCTGCAGTGCCGTCTGCCACAGCAGTAGTCAGCTGTTTTACCTTGCGATTTCTGCAGTCGCCGGCGGCAAAGAGTCCCGGCACACCGGTGATACAGTCCTCGCCTGCCCTGATGTACCCTCTCTCATCCCGTTCCAGAATTCCTGAAACAAAATCCGTGTCAGGAACCCTTCCAACCGCAACAAATACACCATCAACAGCAATCTGCTCACGGGTATTATCCTTCAAAGATTCCAGTTCCACCATTTCCACTGTTTCCCCTCCGATAATGCTTACCGGGCGCCGGCTGTACATGGGAATAATATTGTCATGGGCATCCAGTCTTGCAATAAGCGCCGGTTCTGCCCTGAACTCCTCCCTGCGATGAATAAGATATACTTTATTACATACCTCTGACAAATATACAGCATCTTCCAGAGCGGTATTACCTCCGCCTATAACTGCCACATCACGACCTTTATAAAAGGCACCGTCGCATAAGGCGCAATATGATACTCCCCTGCCTTTATACTCTTCCTCCCCCGGAACACCTGCATTCCGGCATTTTGCACCGGAAGCAATTATTACTGTTCTGCCTGTATATTCTCCGGTTTCTGTTACAACGTTAAATTCTCCCGAAGGTGATTTTATTATGTCTTTGGCTTTATCATATTCTATTATGGCTCCAAAATGCTCTGCCTGCTCCATAAGCCTGCCTGCAAATTCTGCACCGCTGATATTCATAAATCCGGGATAGTTTTCCACTTCCGGTGAAAACGCTATCTGTCCTCCGCATATGCCTCCCTCCAGTACAAGGACATTTCTGCCTGCCCTGGCTGCGTACAGTGCGGATGTAAGTCCCGCAGGACCGCCCCCTATAACAATCACATCATATTTGTCCATAAGTTCCCCCTGTCAATAAATTACTGGGTTAATCCCTCCGGTTTAGCATCGGGAGTGCCAAAAACAGGATTTGGCAGTTTGATAGGAAATCCGATATTGGTAGTCACATTGCGGACCTTCTCATTGGATGCCATAATTATAACCGGCATATAAGCTGAACGGATAAAACCTTCCAGGTCATCTATAAAGGTGCTGACAGTTACCCCGGTAATGGTTTCAATATTCATACTTATACTCTTATCCGGGTCCTCCACCTTAAGGTTAACTATTACCAGAGCCACCACAGGATTGCTTGGATTGAGTTTAATGGTAGCCTCTGACTTAACCTGTAAAGAGATTTTTTCACCCGGCCTTTTATTAAAAGCATTGGTAAAATCAATGTGCTTAATTTCTGTGGGATTAATTGTTACCTGAATATTTTTCACTTTTTATTTCCTCCGTATTCAATAAATTAAATTAATATATATTGTAATTATTTAGGGCGTTTTAGTCCAGTCGAAATATAATCTTTTTTCAGCAGGGCAGACATAACCTCCAATTCTTCCCCGCTCATATATCCGGCT
Organism: Butyrivibrio sp.; assembly: GCA_051880015.1. Classification (GTDB taxonomy): domain Bacteria; phylum Bacillota; class Clostridia; order Lachnospirales; family Lachnospiraceae; genus Eshraghiella. Next base: position 20,004 of record JBJEND010000012.1, read on the forward strand.
GCAAAATCATGAAGAAGATCATATTTGCCGTTTCTGGAAGGAAGACTTCCCATAACATATCTCTTGTCATAAAAGGCTCCCAGTTCCAGATACATGGAAAAAGCATCCGTAAAAAATCCGCAAAGATACCGTAAGCTTTCCCCAAACATGGCGCTGTTATAATACATATCCACAACATTTTCAGTCTGTTTTAATAAAAGCATTTCCTCATAGGAAAGCCATTTGGTATATAAAACCTCATAGGGAGGGTAACTTCTGGCTATAATTCCATACATTCCGGCCTCCTCTTCCATACTTGAACCATGCAGCAGTTTAAGAAATCCCAACTGTAACTGGTGAGGCTCCATGGCATATATATCATTAAAAGATTTTCTAAAGGATGAAAAATCCTCATAAGGAAGTCCTGCAATTAAATCCAGATGAATATGTATATTATTCCCAAGACGTATGCGGCTTACATTATGGGCAAGCTTTGCAATATCGGTATTTCTTCTGATAGCCTTAAGGGTATGGGGATTGGTTGACTGAACTCCTATTTCAAGCTGCACCAGGCCGGGTCTTAGGGAGTTTAACAGTTCTATTTCATCTGAATCCAGAATGTCCCCCGCAATTTCAAAATGAAAATTGGTAATTCCTCTGTCATTATCTTTTATGAACTGCCATATTTCCATGGCATGGTCTTTTTTACAGTTAAAGGTACGGTCTATGAATTTTACCTGTGGGACTTCATTATCAATAAATAGTTTTAAATCCTCTTTAACCCGCCGGATATTTTTGAATCTGAGTCTTTTATCCACCGATGACAGACAGTAACTGCAGGAAAAAGGACATCCTCTTGAGCTTTCATAATACACTATTTTGTTGGCAAGTATTTTAGGATCATATGTAACAGCAACTGTATCCAAATCTATAGGGTCCGGACAGGGATTGTCCGTTATTGTTCCGTTACATTCCACTGTTACACCGGGAATACGGGTTATATCCATTTCCCTGCCGGTTGCATAGCATTTTACCACTTCGGCAAAAATACGTTCTCCTTCTCCCTTCATTACTCCTGCCACATTGGGAAAATGTCCGACATAATCTAAGGGATTATAGGTTACCTCCGGTCCTCCCAGCCACACCGGTACATCCGGAAGTATCTTGGCAAGCTCACCAATCAGTTCCTTAATAACGGAGATATTCCATATATAGCAGGAAAAGCCTATTATTCCGGGATGGGAATTATATATCGCCTCAAGAATGTCATCCCTGTGATTATTAACCGTACATTCCAGTATATCCACTGTATCAGCAAAGACTCCTGCTGCGTTTTTGAGGCAGTACACCGCCGGATTGGAATGAATATATTTTGAATTAACTGCCACAAGCAGAAATTTCTTACTGTCCATACATCACCATTCGGATAATCAGAAGCTTCTAAGGCTGTCACTGCCGTCATCCACTGTATTCTCTATGGATTTGATTACTACATAATATCCGTTTTCTTCGTTAATTTTTACATATACCCTGTCACCTGTTTTGTGACCCATTACAGCTTTTCCCAGTGGGGAATCATTGCTTATATACCCTTCCAGGGAGCTTCCTCTTACCGTGGTGACGATTTTAAATTTATCCGTTTCGTCATCATCCTCAAAATAAAGCTCCACCGTGTTGTTAAGTCCTACTTCATCATCCGCTGATTCATCACTGATAATTCTGGCAGTCTTAATCATCTTTTCAAGATATCTTATACGGCTTTCGTTACGGTTTTTCTCCCTTTTGGCAGCATAATATTCAAAATTCTCGCTTAAATCTCCGTGGGCTCTTGCTTCCTTTACATCCTCGATAAGCTGCTTTCTCAACACCAGCTTTCTGTGTTCAATTTCTTCTTCCATTTTCTGAATATCTTTTTCT
>JBJEND010000013.1:0-4310 GCA_051880015.1 Butyrivibrio sp.
GCCTATGTGCATAACGTGGGAATACCGTTCAATGGAATGTAATTTTTCAACTTCTACCGTACCGAATTTACTGATTTTACCTAAATCATTTCTTCCCAAATCCACCAGCATATTGTGCTCTGCCAGCTCCTTGGTATCTGCCAGCAATTCAGCTTCCAGCGCTTTATCCTCTTCTTCCGTTTTGCCTCTGGGCCTTGTTCCCGCAAGAGGAAATGTATGAAGAATGCCGTTTTCCAGTTTTACCAGTGTTTCCGGTGACGCTCCTGCCACCTCAACATCTGTTCCCGAAAAATAAAACATATATGGGGAAGGATTAATTGTTCTCAATATGCGGTATGTGTTCAGAAGACTTCCCTCAAAGGGAGCGCAAAGCCTGTTGGAGAGAACTATCTGAAAAATGTCTCCCTCCCGGATATGTTTTTTGGCTTTTTCCACCATATCGCAGTACCTTTCTTTATTAAAAAGCATTGATACCTCGCCTTTAAGGTGTCCTCCCGGCTCATCCTTTCTGTCTCCCCTGCACAAAAGCTCACACATCTTATTCAGCTCTGCAACGGCCTTTTGGTACTCCTCTTTGGGATTATCCAAAGGCATATTAACTATAAGTATTATTTTCTGCCTGAAATTATCAAATGCAATTACCTTATCAAACAGCATTAAGTCCACATCCTTAAATGCTTCCGTGTCCTCTGCATCCATCCTCACGGAAGGTTCACTGTAGGTCAGATAATCGTAGGAAAAATATCCTACAAGGCCTCCGGTAAAGGAGGGCAGATAATCGAAGTGTGGGCTTTTATAATCCGACAGTATCCGGCGAAGGAAGTCTGAGGGATTATCTGTATGAAACGTGGAATCTTTTACCTTCATTTCTCCGTTCATACAGGTAATTTCCAGCTTAGGGTCATAGCCCAAAAAGGTGTAACGGCCCCACTTCTCTTTTTCCGCAACCGACTCCAGCATATAACAGTGAGTCGAAACATTCTTGAGTATTTTCATGGCCTCAATGGGCGTACAGATATCTGACAGTATTTCACAGCTTACCGGCAGAACCTTATATTGTCCGCTTTGCGCAATTTCAATTACCTCATCCAGTCTTGGTGAAACATTCATGTATTTAACCTCCTTTTATATATAATCAGTGAGCAGTTTTGCAGAACTTTCCTATTGTACAAAAAAACGCCCCCGACAGAAGAATACTTCTGTCAAGGACGAATAAAAACTAATTCGCGGTGCCACCTTGATTCACGGCATCAGCCGTGCTCTTAACAGGATACCAACATATCCCCGGCAACTTACGTATGCCCACACGTTGCAGAATACTTTGTATAAAATACATTTGACTGCACCCTCAGCGGTCCATTTGATAATCTGTATTTCATCCGGCTCTCAGCACCCCGGACTCTCTGTGGAAGCATAACTACCTTTATCTCCGCGTCAACGGTTTAGCGTATTAAATTATTTTGAATACTATCACTTTCTAAAGCTGTTGTCAATAAAAAATTTAAATATTGTCTTTAATAAAATTCTCCACCATATCCAGCACTGTTCTGGACCAGAACTGTCTGTCCCCGTGATGGGCGCCTTCAATCTGATATAGGGAAACCGTTTTTCCGGCGGCTTTTAGAGCTTCGTATAACTCACAGCTCTGACCGAAAGGCACCAGCTCGTCATTACTTCCGTGAAACATTATTACAGGAGGCACGGCCCGCTCTCTTCCAATATATTTCTTAATAATTGTAGGTTCCGCAATTTCGGGATGCTTAAGCACCTCATAACCCCCTATCATACAGCCTTCTGGGCTGTCGGCAGTTCTGTGGTCCTGGGAAGACGGTTCATTATTCATTGTGGAAATATCCGTTGGTCCGTAATAATCAATAATTCCCCTGACACTGTAATCTTTGCCCAAAACTACATCATCTTCCAGTTCGGTTACTCCCCATGTGAGTCCCGCCATTAAAGATGTATATGCTCCTGACGAATCTCCCATAATAAAAACCTTGTCTTCATCAATATTATATTTTGAAGCATTTTGTTTCATAAACAGGATTCCTGCCTTGGCATCCAGAACAAATGCAGGAAATGCGGCATCTTCAGAGCCGCGGTATTCCAACAATGCAACTGTGTAACCTCTTACGGCAAGTAATGCAAGCTGGGCAACTCTGTCTTTTACATTCTGTCTGTGAAATGCTGAACCGGGTATAAATACTATAAGAGGAGTTTTTGTCCCGGGATTAATGGGTTTAATTATCTGCAGAAAAAGGCGTTTCCCCTTTCTGTTAATATATTCCACATCATAATCATATGACAGCTCATAGTTATCGCAGACAGGATTAATTATCTGCATTCCCTCTGCCACGGCAGTGCTCTTGGGGAAATTTTCCCTGGATACATTTATCGGTTCCATGCTTTACTCCTTACTGTTTGTATATACTCATACACCACAACACATTATAATCATAATTCGCCGGTCCTACTACCCCTTTTATCTTTACGTCACAGTTCTCCCCTCTGATTTCTGTCACGTGAAAACCAAAGCTCTTCAATAATTCTGTTGAATCACTTCCGAAAATACGAAGGTGGTCATTCTGTCCAAAATGCCGTATGCGCTCCTCCTCTGACGATATGGAATTGTCCTCGTATACGGTTGTTAATGATGGGTCAACAGGAAAAGAAAGAATTATCCTTCCTCCCGGACGGATGATCCTGTACAATTCACGCAAAGCCTTTTTATAATCTGAAACGTGCTCCAGAACATGATTACAGATAATCATATCGTAAGAATCATCATTCAGCCCCGTATCCTCAATATTGATTTTCAAATCAGCCTTAAAATAAAGATCTGCCGTTGTACAATCAATATGATGTCTGTTCAGCCACCTTCGAACAGATTTCTCCTGCGCAAAATATAAAATATTTTTACCCCCAATCCATTCCTCATTCTCATTCATCCAGGACACCAATATCCTGTGTCTGGGAAGAGAACCGCAGACAGGGCAGATAACATTCTGATCCATTCCCTGATATCTTGCAATATTGTATAGGTCAGGCTTTTTTTCATAATTTCCATTAACAAATCGCTTCAGGTAAGTATTACAGCAAGGGCAATAATAAGGAAGATTGTCCCCCTTTATTCTGTTCCCGGCTCTGAATAAAATAGCCCGGCCTATCCGCATTAATTTTCCTATTGCTTTTCTAATAATTCCAAATCCAAAATCCATATTCATATCTTTCTTGACATAATAAACACAAATCAACCAGACAATAACCTCAGAAATAACTGTTGTTATCGCTGCTCCCAAAATTGACAAATACGGAATCAGTATCAGGTTTGCAATAAAATTAAAAACTGCACCGGCAATTTCTGCCGTAAGAAGTTTTTTTTCTTTTCCGGCGGGAATCAGAACCTGCCCGCCGAGAATATTGCTTGCGCCAATTGGTATCAGCGATAAAAGCAGAATTCTAAAAGCGGGAACGGCACCAAGATATGCTTCTCCACCAACTAACAGAATAATCGGTTTTGCAAAAATGATACAAATAACTCCAACCACTGTCTGAATTCCACAGACAATCACAAGGGCCTTTGCTGAAAGGGATTCAAAGCCTTTTCTATCTCCTTCTTTCCATAACCGGGTGGCAAGAGGAAGTATCGCACTCCATACCAGACTACCGGTCATTGCAAGAACACTTTTCCCTTTGGCCGCAATACTGTAAAGACCCGTTTCAAATTCCGTCTTCATAAATCCCAGCATGGTCAAATCCAGACTGCTATATATAGATACGGCACATGACATCATAAAAAATACCAAAAGAGGCTTAAAATGTTTCTTATTGATACGGATTCGAAAAGAGAAATCCACATAATGATGGAGCATTATAAAACAGATGATACTGCTTCCATATGTAGCCAGCACAGAAAATATCCCATACAGCCAGACATGATGCTCTGAATGAACAAACAAAAGTATGCAAATAAAAGAAATAACCTTGCACACAAGGGAAGACAACGCCAATAAGCGGAACTTCTCAAGACCTTTGAAAAGCCATTCACATCCTATCATCTGAAACAGAATTGAACTTCCGTAGATGGCGAGAAGAAGTCCGTTTACCCTAAGTTTAGGAACCAGCAGTACCGTCACAAGGAAAACTACCGTGCTTGCAACAGACAAAACAACATTAATACTCCAGAGTTCGTTAAATGTGTGACTAAGTTCCTTCCTATCGTCTCTTTTTTCCGCACAGGCACGCATGGCATAAATGGGCATACCTAAATTCGCAAGCATCACAAAATATTCGGCAAAGGATGCTGCGAA
>JBJEND010000014.1:0-4275 GCA_051880015.1 Butyrivibrio sp.
GGCCCACATCGTGATCTCCCACCATACGTTTCCCCTCCGGACCGAGAATTCGATCCTTCTTCTCCTTACCTGCAATAACCACTTCCACAGATTCAAACAAATCTGCCTGGGTAACTGCCCGCCTGCCGTTTTTAACTGCATTAATGGCAGCCTCGTTAATAATATTGGCAATATCCGAGCCTACGGCACCTGCCGTGGCAAGGGCTATGGCTTCCAGATCCACGGTATCATCCATAAGTACATCCTTGGAATGTACTTTCAGCGTCTCAAGTCTTCCCTTCAAATCCGGTTTATCCACAATAATTCTTCTGTCAAATCTGCCCGGACGCAGTAATGCTTTATCCAGTACCTCAGGCCTGTTAGTGGCTGCCATGATAAGCACACCCTTGGAAGAATCAAATCCATCCATCTCCGCAAGAAGCTGATTAAGGGTCTGTTCCCTCTCGTCATTACCTCCGTACTGGGAATCACGGCTCTTACCTATGGCATCTATCTCATCAATAAATATGATACAGGGAGCAGACTGCTGGGCCTGTTTGAACAAATCTCTTACCCTGGAAGCACCTACGCCCACAAACATCTCAACAAAATCCGAACCTGACAGGGAGAAAAACGGTACTCCCGCTTCTCCGGCCACTGCCTTGGCAAGAAGCGTCTTACCTGTTCCCGGAGGTCCTACCAGAAGTGCTCCCTTGGGAAGTTTGGCTCCTATCGCCGTGTATTTATCGGGATTATGCAGGAAATCCACGATTTCCCTTACGGATTCCTTAGCCTCATCCTGTCCCGCAACATCCTTAAACGTAACACCTGTTTTCTGTTCCATATATACCTTGGCATTGCTCTTACCCACGCCAAGAACTCCGCCGCTTCCTGCCATCTTACGGAACAGAAAGCCCAGAAGCAGATATATAAGAAGGAAGGGTACAATATATATAAGTATAAAATCAAGTATAGAGGCTCCCGTATCTTCTACTTTGACTTTAACTTCCACATCCTCCATGGTCTTAAGTCTGTCAAATGTGGCTTCATCATACATATATCCTGTATAATGGGTTATAACCACACCCTTAACCGGTTGCTCCCTGGGAGTAATGGTTATCTTATTGGAGCTGTACTCCACTGACTTAATCTCATTATTTTCAATCATATTCAGAAATTCCGAATAGCTGATTTCCGTTGAGGTATACTTATTGTAACAGCTTTTGAAAAAATTATATCCCAGAAGGGTGATAACCGCTGCAAGAATAAAAAGCATAAGGAGGGTGCTTAACTTAAAACCCTTTTTGTCCTTATTGTCTTCCGGTTTATTGTTATATCTTTTATTGTCTTTATTATCCATAGTGAAACTCCTTTAATCGTATGATACGATAATATCATAATTATAGTTTTTTCTTCATTATAAATCAACCGATATAATTTTAAATTTTTATAAAATATAATTATTCCCCATACGTGTTAAAATATCATTGAAAAAAATTTTTTATGCGTATAATATAGACATATATATACAGATAAAGAGGAAAAATATGGGAAAATCCAATTCAAACAATTTCATTAAGCAAGGCTCCATACTTGCCGTTGCTTCTGTTTTATCCAGAATCATAGGGCTCTTGTACAGAAGTCCCATGACTGCCATCATAGGGGATGAAGCAAACGGTCTGTACAGTTATGCCTTTGAAGTATATTCAATAGCGTTAATTTTATCTTCATACAGTATGCCTCTGGCAGTTTCCAAACTTCTTTCGGCAAAGTTTGCCCGCAAGGAATACCGTAACGGTTACAGGATATTCAGATATGCCATGATTTTTGCCGTGGTTTCCGGACTTCTTATGGCACTTATTATATTTTTTGCAGCTCCTTTTATTGAGAAAATTTCCAGGTATCAAGGACTTACGCTGCCTTTACGGGTACTTTCCCCCACCATTTTTGTTGTGGCGGTTGCCGGAACGTTAAGAGGTTTTTTCCAAAGCCGAAAGACCATGATTCCCACAGCTTTGTCCCAGTTGGTTGAGCAGATAGTCAATGCCATTGTCAGCATTGCCTGTGCTGCGATTTTTGTAACTTTAGCAGTCACCGCCACCGGACGGGCCAGTGCCGGTGCCGCAGGCGGTACCATGGGTACACTGTTCGGAGCACTGATAAGTCTTGTATTTCTGGTTTTTGTATATTTTGCATACCGTCCCAGATTTTTCAAACATTTCAGCCACGATACAGGGCATATTACAGACAGCAGAAGCAATATTGCCAAAATGCTCACCGTAACCATAATCCCGGTTATACTCAGTCAGGCCGTATATCAGGCCAGCGGTGTTATTGACGGCTCTCTCTTCGGCAATCTGTACGACGGTGAGAACAATTCCTTCCTGTACGGACTCTACAGTTCAAAATACAGAATACTGGTCAATGTACCCAATGCCATCGCTTCAGCTATGGCATCATCAATGATTCCTACCCTGGTATCCTTGTGGGCCGTTGGAAGTTATACAGATTTCCGCAGTAAGCTTTCAGCCTCCGTCAAGGTAAATATGATTATTGCCTTCCCCTGTGCGGTGGGTCTGGCTGTACTTGCCTCCCCTATAATGAGGCTTTTATTCCCTACCACGGATTATACCCTGTCGGGAGCCATGCTTACCTGGGGTGCCATTGCCGTTATTTTTTACTCCCTCTCCACCATTACCAATGCAGCACTGCAGGGAATGGACAAGATGAGCAGGCCTGTAATACATTCTGCAATATCCCTTGCCATTCATGTGGTTCTGCTGGTTATATTGCTTAAATTTACCGGACTGGGAGTATATGCCCTTGTAATAGGCAATATAACCTTCCCACTGGTGGTATGTATTCTTAACTGGATTTCTGTTGCACGGATTGCGCGATATCGTCAGGAAATTAAAACATCCTTCCTCATACCTGCCGCTGCATCCCTTATCATGGGAATTTTGTGTTTCGGAATCAATAAACTTTTTACTCTGATTCCGGGTCACTCATATGCAGTTAATTTAATTTCGGTTATGGTATGTATAATAGTAGCGATTCCTGTATACTTCGGTATACTGTTTCTTATGAAAGGCCTTAACCACGAAGATTTACTTAACTTCCCCATGGGCCTCAGAATAGAGAAAATTGCTGGAAAATTAAAGCTTCTGAAATAATATAAATAAAAACGGAATACCACATATGAATGTTATGGGTATTCCGTTTTATTAATTATACCAGCATTACGCCAATTCCCAGAAGTCCCGGTCCCGTATGTATTGCCATGGTTCCGGTAATCTGTTTATCCACTACAATGGTTCCGTTGGGAGCCGCTTCTTCAATTCTCGGACGAATCGTAGCAGCCACATCCGGTGCTCCTCCGTTCATAAGTCCTATCAGGCACTTATGCTGTCCCGCAAATTTCATTGCTTCATCAAACAGCTTCGCCAGCCCTTTGCCTGCACCCCTGAATTTTGCAACAGTATAATATGTGCCTTCTTCATTGCAGGAAATAATAGGTTTTAAATTAAGCACTTTGCCCACCAGGGCTACTGCCGGGCTTATTCTTCCGCCCTTTCTTAAATTCTCCAGTGTATCCATGTAGAAAAATACCTTGGAATCTTTTATTTTGTGTTCCAGTGTATTGACAATTTCTTCAAAGGATTTTCCTTTTTCAATCATTCTTCCGGCAACTATTGCAAAAAGTCCCGCACCGATGGATATATTCTTAGTGTCAAATACATATGTCTCCATATCTTCTATTTCACGGAATGTCATGGCTATGGTATTATTAGTTCCGCTAAGGCCGCTGGATATGGTTATGGCAATTATCTTCTCATATCCCTCACTCTTAATCTCCTCAACCAAATCCAGAACCTCCTGCATATTGGGGGTTGAGGTCTTGGGAAGTTCATCCATCTTATACACGGATAATGGATCAAAATCCAATCCGTCGGTATATTCTTTTCCATCAGCAATAATCTTAAGTCTTAAAACCTTAATATTATATCTTTTGATAATTGAATCACTTAAATCACATCCGGAATCTACCACAAGGGCAATCTTTGAATCATTCATTACAGCTTCTCCTTACACATGGTTATAGCAACCGTTTACACATAGTTTTGTTTACTACTTACTATAGTATATATTGTCCCCCAATAAGTGTCAATATTATTTCAGCGTATTTAATACTTTTATAATTTTTTTAATATGGAATTTATTTTTATTCTTAAAAAGTCTGCATAAGGCCGCAAAATTTTCCTCAGAGTGTTCCACCTCTCTGGAATACAAATGGCA